>DAOWII010000044.1 GCA_030640985.1 Chromatiales bacterium | reverse complement strand
TCGGGCACCCTTCTCTTTGGTTACTTTCTCTTGGGTGCGCAAGAGAAAGTAACTCGCCCATAAAGGGCGAAACAAATGCCAGATTAAAAATAAACCACTTTCAATCTACCAAAAAAAAGGGGAGCAAAGCTCCCCTTTTTTAAACTACCAAGAACACCCTCACCCAAGCAACGGCGCAATAACCAAACTAACAATCGCCATCACATTGATCAAAATATTCATAGAAGGCCCAGAGGTATCCTTGAAGGGATCACCCACCGTATCACCCACCACAGTGGCCGTATGAGTATCGGAACCCTTACCACCTAGGTTACCCTTCTCTACATACTTCTTGGCATTATCCCAGGCACCACCGGCGTTCGCCATCATCAGTGCCATCAACACACAACCCAGTAACGCACCACCGAGCATGCCACCCAGTGCTTGAGCACTGATACCAAAGCCCACCACAACGGGTGCAGAAATAGCGATCACACCCGGCAGGATCATTTTCTTCAATGCCGCCGTTGTTGCGATGTCTACACAACGTGCCGTATCCGGCTCAGCAGTGCCTTCCAGTAGACCGGGGATCTCTTTAAACTGACGGCGGATCTCCTTGATCATATCCATGGCCGCATCACCCACTGCAGTCATGGTGATGGAGGCAATCAAAAATGGCAGGACGCCACCAATGAACATACCTATGAGTACCGTTGGGTTGCTCAGTTCCAGACTGAAATTCGGAATGTGAATACTGACCGTCTCAATATAGGCGGAGATAATTGCCAGGGCTGCCAATGCAGCTGCACCGATGGCAAAGCCCTTGCCAATAGCGGCAGTGGTATTACCCAGCTCATCCAGACTATCAGTGATCTTACGTGTTTCCGGACCCAGGCCCGCCATCTCGGCGATACCACCGGCATTGTCTGCCACGGGACCGTAAGCATCAATGGCCATGGTAATACCCACCGTTGCCAGCATACCCACCGCGGCGATACCCACACCGTATAGACCAACTCCGAGTGCTTCACTACTTGCAACAAAGATCACGGCACAAAGGGTCAACACTGGAATAGTCACCGATTGCATGCCCACCGCCAGACCGGTGATGATCACCGTGGCCGCCCCGGTTTCACCGGAGGCCGCGATATGCCGCACAGGCTTACTGGAGGTGTAGTACTCAGTGACCAGACCAATGATGATGCCACCAACGGCACCGGACAATACCGCACCCCAGATACCGACGCTTGCGTCCATCATGACAATCATCACGTACGAGGTAATGATAAACAGGATCGTCGCACCAATGGTACCGATCCTCAACGCCACTTCCGGGCTTGAGCTGGAGAAGGCTTTTACCAGAACGATACCGACGATGGAACAAACCAGTCCCAAAGAGGCTAATGCGAGAGGCATGAACATCAACAGGGGCTGACCACCGATGGGATCAGCCACTGCCACAACCATGGTAGAGGCAATGGCGATAGTCGCGATCATCGCGCCACAATAAGACTCAAAAATATCGGAACCCATGCCGGCGATGTCACCCACGTTGTCGCCCACGTTATCTGCGATTACACCGGGGTTACGGGGGTCATCCTCAGGGATTCCCGCTTCAAGCTTGCCCACCAGGTCGGCGCCCACATCGGCGCTCTTGGTGAAAATGCCACCACCCACACGGGAGAAAAGTGCCACACTGGAAGCGCCCATGCCGAAACCATGAATGGCATGCGCGGTTTCAGGATCGCCACCGAAGAACAAGTACAGGGCACCTAATCCCATCAGACCCAGGGCCGCCACACACAACCCCATGATGGAGCCGCCGTAGAACGCCACGGTTAGCGCCTCGGCCGCGCCCTTGTTATGGGCTGCCGTAGTAGTACGAACATTGGCCTTGGTTGCGCCAAACATGCCGATAAAACCGGCCATGGCAGAAGTCACAGCACCTACAACAAATGCCAGTGCAGTATTAAAACCGAGGAAAATATAAAGCAGGACGACAAGCACCAAAGCAAAGATACCCAGCATCGAGTACTCACGTTTCAGGAATACCATGGCTCCGAGATGGATCTGATCACCAATCTTGGTGACTTTTCCTTCACCGGGGTCGTATGCCACCATCATGCGATATACAACAAAAGCCGCGATTAGCCCCAGGAACCCCAGGATCGGGGGTAAAGCAATTACATTGTCCAACATACCGTCGCTCCTATCAGATTTATCTAATTAAACTTTGAACCTTCGATGCCGCGCTTGAAAAAACAAAGGCTTCTGAAAATCTCAGGCCATTTGATAACATGTCTGACACAAAAAAACTATCCATTTCACAGGGTTTTACGCAAGTAAGCATCCATTTCTTATAGTTTTACGCGGGAAAATATGGCCTACCCTGCGACTGGCTGGGTATAATGCCTGGCTTTGTAATAACCATTGAGGCTTAAAGAATGAACCTGGATAGAGTAAGCACCGGACGGGATGTTCCTGATGAAATTAACGTCATTATTGAAATCCCTTCTCACAGTGATCCCGTCAAGTATGAGGTGGATAAAGAGACCGGCGCTATGTTCGTGGATCGCTTCATGAGCACTGCTATGCATTACCCCTGTAACTACGGTTATGTCCCGCATACCCTGTCTGACGATGGTGACCCGGCGGACATACTGGTGGTGACGCCCATCCCTCTGATTAGCGGTTCGGTAATCCGTTGTCGCCCGGTAGGTATGTTGAAAATGACCGATGAGGCGGGAGAAGATGCCAAGATCATCGCCGTGCCCATCGACAAGCTGAGTCGCATTTATACCAACATACAAGGTGTGAACGATCTGCCTGAAGATTTACTCGCCTCCATCGCCCACTTCTTTGAGCATTATAAAGATCTGGAAGAAGGCAAATGGGTCAAGGTAGAAGGCTGGGTTGGCGCAGATGAGGCCAAGGCTGAAATCCAGGCTAGTGTGGAACGATTCCAGGCCGCACCTGAAAAGCCCTGTTTCTAAATATACGCTGGGCAGGTTAATTCTATCAAGGCAAGGATGCCCCCCCCCTTCGAGTTATTACAAACTGGGCTTTTTCTCTCCCACAAACTGCTTGTCATGTAATTCCTGATGCGTGACACAACGTCGTGCCGAAGGTTGGGCATTCAAACGCTCAAAGGGAATATCATCACCACAGTCTTCACAGCTTCCATACGTCCCCACCGAAATCTGCTTCAGGGCCGCCTCCACCTCGCGTAATTCATTTATGTGACGACTGATCGTGGCCACATTCATATCCACTAACAGGTCCGCTACCGATTCCTCACCGGCATCATGCACTTGTCCCGCCAGCTGATTATTATCAGTACTCAATAGTTCTTCACGAATGTCTGCCCGTAATTGCTTGCGTTGCTCTTCCAGTTGTTCGGTGAGTGTTGAACGTTGTGCTTCACTTAATGCGGTCATAGTTCTATCCCATTTGTTAATACAAAATAAACTTCAGGTCTTTATTCACGCAGACAGGCAAGATACTGTAACTGGCGTGCCCGACCTCATTTGCAGCCTATTCACAGACAGCCTATCATGAATACAAACTCCTACCAAACAAGCCATAAAACCGTTCATAAACAGATTAAATAAAACGTCATGTCCCTTGTCCCCCCACCTGAAAGTGAAACAGAACTGCTGTCACGCGCACGCAGTATGTCTGGCTGTAGTCTTGGCGAACTGGCTGCCCGGCTGGGTGAAAATGTGCCGGAGACACTGTTGCGAAACAAGGGCTGGGTTGGGCAATTACTTGAACGCTATTTAGGCGCAACGGCAGGCGCCCTTGCCGAGCCTGATTTTCAGGCCATCGCTGTTGAGCTAAAGACCTTGCCTTTGAGCAAGCGAGGCCTGCCACTGGAGTCCACCTATGTCTGTACTGTTCCCCTGGAACAAGGTATTGGTCAGACCTGGGAAAGCTCATGGGCCAGGGGAAAACTATCACGGGTATTATGGGTGCCATTGGAGGCGGATAAAACAATCCCCCTGGCACAGCGTTGTATTGGCTCAGCTTTTTTATGGAGCCCCGACGAAAACGAGGAACAGCAATTGCGCCAGGATTGGGAAGAACTAATGGAGATGGTATGTACCGGTCAGCTGGAAAAAATCAATGCCCGCCTGGGAACCGCGATGCAAATTCGTCCCAAGGCGGCCAATGCCAGCGTACTCGGTCATGCCATTGGTACAGAAGGGGAGCGTATTGTAAGCAACCCGAAAGGATTTTATTTACGTACTTCGTTCACCCGAAAAATTCTAGGTCAGCACTACATGCTATCTGAAGGATAGACGGACACTATATAAAAAGACTTGAAAGCCATGTTTAATTCTCAGGATGAACCCTGAAAAAAACTCAGGACGAGCCCTGAACAACCCTCAGGATAAACCCTGAAAAAACTCAGGATAAACCCAGTCGCTCATAAGAAGCTCTTAATCGACTATCGAAATATCGCTCGTAAATTTCCTGCCCATTGTTTTTAAAGCTCAGAAAATCCATGCCTATACGAAAACACTCTTCGGCACTGTCATATAACACATGTATCAGTTTCACCCGTATATCGACTCTCACATAGTCATCATTTTGGATGTTATTGATATTTAAAAAAATATCAAATTCATCACCTACATCGGCGGTAAAATTACTGAGTACTCGTATACCTGCCTGAGAAAGATCATAGCTCCACAGTTGTACCCATTCACCGCTGGACAATTGCACATTAACCCGATGTTTGATCCGGATTCGAATATGGCCCCGTCGACGATCAATAACCATTATTTACTCAACATTTTTTCGTGACGAACCATGCTGCGGCATATACTGAATATACATTTATTTTTTACCGGAAACATTACTCGTCACGTTCTGCAAAGGCACAACAATTTTACTGGGCAGATCCGGGTGCAGTTCACTCAGTGGTACCGACAGACCATTCCCCCCCACCATCCGACCATGTACGCGACTCAACTCCCGAGCTTCACGTACCCCGCAGGCATGACTAATCATGCCCACCTCATAAACCAGGTTCTGTACATAATGCATAACACGTACCGCTTTATCTTCAGGCACCAGACCTTTTTGCAGCTTTGGAATATGGGTAGTGATACCGGTGGGGCAGGTATTACGATTACATTTCAAAGACTGTATGCAACCCAGAGCAAACATAAAACCACGAGCTGAATTAACAAAGTCAGCCCCCATGCACAGCGCCCAGGCAGCACCCGTTGGCGTCATCAGCTTGCCAGCTGCCGCCACTCTGACCCGCTCACGCAAACCATATTCACAGAGTTTATCCACTACCATGGGTAAGGTCTCACGCAGGGAAAGTCCCATGTCATCCATCAAGGGCATGGGTGCTGCACCGGTTCCGCCATCGGCACTATCCACGGCAATATAGTCCGGCGCACTTTCAATGCCACGCTTGTGTACTTCTGTAAACAGATCATCCAGCCAGTCGCAGGAACTAATCACCGTTTTGAAACCCACGGGCTTACCGGTCACTCTGCGAATACGCGCTATCATGTCCAGTAAATCACTCACCGAACTAATATCAGTATGGCGATTGGGGCTAATGGAATCCTTGAAGGCAGGGATACCACGGATAGCAGCAATCTCTTCGGTCACTTTGATACCCGGCAAAATCCCCCCTTTGCCCGGCTTGGCACCCTGACTTAGTTTAATCTCGAACATACGTACTTGATCGTGAGCGGCAACCTCTTTCAAACGTACATCACTCAATTGACCCTGCTCATCACGCACCCCGTATTTTGCGGTACCAATCTGAACCACCAGATCGGCTCCTCCTTCAAGGTGAGCGGGAGACAGACCACCCTCACCGGTATTCATCCAGCAGCCGGCCATACGGGCACCATTGGACAGAGCCAGTACTGCCGGTTTAGATAATGCGCCATAACTCATTGCTGAAATATTAAACAACGAGGCCGTCTCGTAGGGGTTTTCACAATAAGGACCAATGGTGACCGTGCGGGCAGGCACCGCATCCTCACCCAGAGTAGGAAAGGGGCAACTCACGAACAACACCGTACCCGGGCGACGCAGATCACGGGTAGAACCAAAACCCACCGTATTATTTACGTTTTTGCTGGCCCGGTAGACCCAGCTACGTTGCGCACGGTTGAACGGCAACTCTTCTCTGTCCATGGCAAAGAAGTACTGACGCATGAACTCGCCCATGTGCTCGAAAAGATAACGAAAATGACCAATCACAGGATAATTGCGCAACAATGTATGCTTGGTCTGAGACTTATCGACAATAAATACGATCACTGCAGCGAGGGCGAACAATCCAACAACAAAAATAAACAGGGTCGCCAGCAACCCCAGCACAGAAATCAAAAATAATTGCGTTTCTTCTGATAGCAAAACCTTTCCTCCTGCCAAACTCGTTTGGCTCGCCAGGTATTGTCAAAAATACCTCTGCACTCTTAGATAGTAGCACTCAAGGCGATAATTTCCTTGTCCAGCTGAATGCGGGGTACAGGGGTTCAAAACAGGACTTTCGCGCCCCGGTAATTGGCCGTGATTAAATAAAAAGTAAAAAAAGTGTTTTTGTTTTTACCTGAAATATGGCTAGACTAAATAACACAAAGAGCGTGCCTACATTTATTAGCGGCACAAAAACAACACTAACATATTGAATTGTAACAAATTATGGGAAAGTCACTAGTCATTGTCGAGTCGCCAGCCAAGGCCAAGACCATTAATAAGTACCTTGGAAAGGACTTCGTTGTGAAATCCAGCGTGGGCCATATTCGCGATCTGCCCACCAGCGGAAGCGTATCCAAAACAACACCTGCCGAACGGGCTGAGTTAGCCAGACAAGCACGTAAACTGCCCCCTGAAGAACGAGAAAAACGAAAACAGGAACGTGCCAAGATTGCTCTGGTTAACCGTATGGGCATCGACCCTGAACATGACTGGAAACCCCATTATGAGATCATGCCGGGCAAGGAAAAGGTAGTCACCGAACTGCGCAAACTGGCCAAGGATGCTGACACTATTTATCTCGCAACGGATTTGGATCGCGAGGGAGAGGCCATTGCCTGGCACCTGCGTGAAAGTATCGGAGGCGATGACAGCCGCTACAAACGTGTGGTGTTTAACGAGATCACCAAAAAAGCTATCCAGGAAGCCTTTGAGCATCCTGGTGAGCTGGATATGAACCGGGTCAATGCCCAGCAGACCCGTCGTTTTCTTGATCGCGTTGTCGGTTATATGTTGTCGCCCCTGTTATGGAAAAAACTCGCTCGGGGTCTCTCAGCTGGCCGGGTACAATCCGTAGCCGTTCGCCTGGTAGCAGAACGAGAGCGGGAAATTTGCGCCTTTACCCCGGAAGAATATTGGGAAGTCCGCGGTGATCTGAAAACGCCCAAAGGAGAAGAATTACAACTGCAAGTCACTAAACAGGCGGGCGAGAACTTCCGCCCCAATAATAAACAGACAACGGATACTGCGCTCGCTACCCTGCAAAAAGCGGCTTACCACGTCGCGAAAAAAGAGACACGCCCGTCCAGCAGCAAGCCCAAGGCACCCTTTATCACCTCTACGCTTCAGCAAGCGGCCAGTACCCGGCTTGGTTTTGGCGTGAAAAAGACCATGATGCTGGCGCAACGTCTCTACGAGGCAGGTTACATCACCTACATGCGTACCGACTCTACCAACCTCAGTGCCGAGGCGGTAACGGCCTGTCGCGACTATATCCAGTCAAGCTTTGGCAATAAATACCTGACTGAAGCGGCCATTTCCTACGCCAGTAAAGAGGGTGCACAAGAAGCCCATGAGGCCATTCGTCCCTCAGATGTCAATTTATTATCGACCTCCCTGGCCGGTATGGAACGTGATTCCGAACGGTTGTATGAACTCATCTGGCGACAGTTCGTTTCCTGTCAAATGACCCCGGCTAAATTTGACAGCACCAGCCTGACTATCCATGCAGCAGACTTCGAATTAAGGGCCAAGGGTCGTATCCTGCGTTTTGACGGCTGGACCCGTGTAATGAAGCCTCAGGGCAAGGGCGAGGATGATGTGCTTCTGCCGGACATAAACGAAGGCGACAGCATGGAATTGGTCAAACTGGACCCGTCGCAACACTTCACCAAGCCTGCTCCCCGCTACAGTGAAGCAAGCCTGGTACGGGAGCTTGAAAAACGAGGCATTGGTCGCCCCTCCACTTACGCCAGCATTATTTCCACTATTCAGGACAGAGGCTATGTCACCGTCCGGAACCGGCGTTTTTATGCAGAAAAAATTGGTGAAATCGTGACCGATCGGCTCACTGAAAGCTTTAGTGAGCTCATGGATTACGGTTTTACTGCGAGCATGGAAGAGAAGCTGGACGATATCGCCGAGGCCAAGAGTCACTGGCAAAAAGTATTGGACAGTTTTTATACCGACTTCAAGAAAAAACTAAAAGCCGCAGATAAAGATGGCAAAGGCAGCATGCGTGGTAATGACCCCATCCCCACGGATATTCCCTGCCCCAAGTGCGGACGCGACATGACAATCCGCGCCGGCTCCACTGGTGTATTCCTTGGCTGTTCCGGTTATGGTCTGCCACCCAAGGAGCGCTGCAAGGGCACCCTGAATCTGGTTTCTGGAGAAGAGGCCGAAACAGTCAGTGACGAAAATGAGGAAGAAAATGAAGCCCTGGTACTGCTGGAAAAACGTCGCTGCCCCAAGTGTGGCACTGCCATGGAGCACTACCTCATCGATGAACAACGCAAACTGCATATCTGCGGCAACAGCCCCGACTGCACCGGTTATGAAGTAGAGCAAGGCAGTTTCCGTATTAAAGGCTATGAAGGCCCTATCATCGAGTGCGACAAATGCGGAGCTGACATGCAACTCAAATCTGGTCGCTTCGGTAAATACTTCGGCTGCACCAATGAGGAATGTAAAAATACCCGTAAATTATTACGCAATGGCGAAGCAGCGCCGCCCAAGGCCGACCCTGTCCACATGCAGGAACTCAAGTGTGAAAAGTCCGATGGCTATTTTGTACTTCGGGATGGCGCCGCCGGAATTTTCCTTGCCTCCAGTGCCTTCCCCCGTTCCCGTGAAACCCGGGCGCCACAGGTTAAAGAATTGCTCCCACACTGTGAGGAACTGGATCCAAAATACCGTTTCCTATGTGATGCGCCAGTGGAGGATGATGAGGGTAACCCAAGCATTATCCGCTTCAGTCGCAAGAATAAAGAGCAATATGTTATGACAGAGAAGGACGGCAAGGCCAGTGGCTGGGCGGCCTTCCATGATGGCAATAAATGGACTATCGAAAAGAAAGAGAAAAAAGTTAAAAAGAAGGCAAAAAAGAAAAAATCAGCAGCAAAGAAAAAAACAACCAAGAAAAAAGCCAGCAAGGCTACCTAAAGCCTGTGCTGGCCTTTTCTGCCAGAACGTTCCTTTCAGTTACTAAAAATCAGTGACTGACAATAGTCGCTTTAAAGGCATTGGCTATGGCCTGATGACCCGCATTACCGGGATGCACTTCAACACCCGCATCATGTCGATAGGACAACAGCAGAATTACGCAGGTCTGTTTACCGAAGGCTCCTGACATATAGAGGTTATAGACATAACCACGAGTGCTGGGCACAGCATCATACCCTGCCGCAATACTGTCACCTAATGCCATATAGCGAGTTTGATTATCAAATTACCAGGGTAAGGTACCCGCCTGCAACTGACTCCCAAACAAAATAAAACTTAGTAATAATATTTCTTTAAACATATTCATTCTCCTTATATTCCAGCTTTATTCCATAACTTATTATCGGGATAACCGTTAACAAAGTGACACTAAATCCTATTACATAACCCGCGTATGGCTGCAATAACAATAGCTTAGTAAGCAAAAATATCCTTATCTATTTTCCGTCAACATTCTTTCTCAGAGTTCACAATTAATGGTGTTTATTTTTACCATAAAAAAACAGCCATGATGTTCTCTGGAAACACATACATCTTATGCTATGTTGATCTTACACCTATTTTATTTGCCACATTTTCAGGTGTAATTAATTCGCGATTCCCGAGCTCTAGCAAGAGGTAATATATGAGTGAAGTCGATCCCATCATAGGAAACTGGTATCAGTATACTGGCAAAGACCTGTGCTTCATTGTGGTCGCCGTTGAAGACAATGAAGACCTTATTGAGGTTCAACACTTTGATGGTAACCTGGAAGCCTTTGATCTAGAAACATGGTATCAACTCGACATCGAATTTACTGAAGCACCCGAAAATATAAGCGGTCCCCTGGACATCGGTGAACTGGATGATTTAGGTACCTCGATCACCGATACCGAGGCGGAGGACTGGATGGAGCCCAAGCAATCCTTCCAGGCTTCCGGGGAATATGAAGTTGATGATGAAGACGAACCGGGTGAAGACGTCCCTGAAGAAAGTCTTTGGGAAGGTGAGAGTCAACTGTCCTTCTAGGGGACCTCTTATAGCACCGCCTTCACGCCCTTGTCTTCGCCCTCTCCAAGCCGCAATAAACTTGGCAACAGTACCAAAGTAAAGACGGTACTGACCGCCATTCCCCCGACAATCACAGCCGCCAGACCTCGATACAATTCGGTGCCAGCACCGGGGATTAATAACAACGGTAACATACCAAAGATACTGGTGAGTGTACTCATCAAAATTGGACGTAAACGCAAATGCACGGCCTGCTCCACTGCATCCCTACGGGACATACCCTGACGCTCGGCAATACGCGTCTGGTGCACCAGCAAAATGGCATTATTCACCACCAGACCCAGCAGGATAATAAAGCCGATCATGGTAAGTAAATCCATGGGCTGGAATGTAATTATGTTAACCAGTTGCAAAGCAATCACACTACCCACGGTGGCCAGGGGCAATGCTAGCAAGACCAACAAGCTGTCTACAAAAGAACGAAACAGAGCACTCATCAACAAATAAAGAATAATAATCGCCAGCAAAAAACTGCCACCCATGCTGGTCAATGCTGTTTGTAATTTATCCGCCGTACCAGAATAACGAATTGCGCCATCTTCAGGCAGCAGATTCTCAACAGCGGGTATAACCTGGGTCTTGATGATCGACATTGCCTCTTCAAGGGACATGTTTTCCGGGGGTTTGACTTGCAGGGTCACCGTGCGGCGTTTATCCAGTCGACGAATCTCATTGGGTCCCGCAGTACGCACCACATTCATCAGTTCGCTCACGGGTAAGATACCGGCATTGGGCGTTGCCAGGGGAACCGCTTCCAGTTGCTCCGGCGTAGCCCATGGCTCCACCCGGGCGATAATGTCGAGACTCTTCTCTCCGTCGAAGTAATCACCCACATACATACCAGAACCCAGGGTACGGCTTATCTGAGCCATGGTAGCTCGATTCCAGCCCGCCTCTGCGATACGTCGCTCATTGGGCTCCAGACGCAACTCAGGCTCCGCCAGTTGCAGGTTAGGAAAGGGTCTCACCTGGGCTCCCCCATGAGGAGCAAAGGCTTGATGCAAGGAACCAAAACCGGCCATGCCCGCTTGCAACAGCGCCTCCAGGTCACTCCCCTGAATATCGACATTAATGGTGCGGCCACTGCCAAAACCACCAAATAAAGAAGCTCGACGGGCAAAGGCCAGCGTATCGGGAAAACCACGGATCGCCTGATTAATCACTCCCACCATTTTGCCTGCATCCGCAGGGTCAACGGTACGGGTCCCCATGAATACCCCCTGGGGGAAGGCGACAAAAAAGTAGTGTTTAATATGCGGCTCTTTCTCTCCGGCCAGATAGGGGCGCATGCGCTCGGCAATCACCTGCCCCATCTCCTTTTCGATCACATCAATATTGACCCCGGGCGGCGGCAGGATAAAAGCAAATACCAGATTACGATTGCCCTCTGGTAAATAATCCGCCTTGGGAATCAGAAAATAAGTCAACAGCAGGGGAACGATGAGCATCGCTGCAATCAATCGGTGACGGTGGGTCGTACCATCGGTCACTGCCATAATTTTTGTAGTAATGGCATGCCACCAGTGTGCATGCCGATCCTCCTGTTTTTCCCCCGTCAGGTACTTGCGTGCAGCGGTGGGTATCACGGTAATGGCCACGATCAGCGAAGCAGTAACGGCCACGGCTATGGTCAGAGCCAAATCACCAAACAACTGCCCCACCTCGTCTTCCAGGAATACCACAGGCATGAAGATAGCCACCGTGGTAGCGGTAGAAGCCAACAAGGCGCCCCAGACCTGACTCGGCCCCTGTAAGGCGGCCTCATCCTCCGAGCTACCGCGTTCACGCAAGCGCACGATGTTTTCCAGTACCACGATGGATGCATCCAGCACCATGCCCACAGCAAAGGCCAGACCGGCCAGGGAGATGGCATTTAAGGTACTGCCACCGGCATCCAGCACGAAGAAGGCTGCCATCAGGCACATGGGAATGGAAATGGCGACAATCAGGGTGGCGCGGAAACGTCTCAGGAACCACCACAACACACCAATGGCCAGCAATATCCCCAGGGCAAGATTGCCTTGCAGCATGGCAATGGAACGGTCGATATATTGGGTCTCATCATAGACCTGCTCGATGGAAAGCTGTGCCCGTTTCAACGGGCCTTCCGCCAATTCATCCCGTGCCTGGCGTAAACCCTCCATCACTTCCAGCACATTGACACCGATCTCGCGGTGAGCGTTGACCGCCATCGCCGCTGAACTCTGGGTAATCACAAAACTGCTCCGATCCACCAGGCGTTTTTCTACCGTCGCAATATCACGCAGATATATGGGCCGGCCTTCGCGCCAGTCGAGTACCATCTCGCCCAGTTCATCGGCACGGAAGGCACCGGTAAACCTCAGCGTATAACGTCGTTTACCTACATCAGCCGAACCACCGGAAACATCTTCGTTTCCTCCGGCCAACTGCATCACCCGGGGTAGTTGTACTCCCAGGCTGGCCGCTTTGTAGGGGTCGAAGGTGATGCGGACTTCACTCTCACGTCCGCCACGCACCTCGGACAGCGCAACACCGGGGACACGCTCAAAACGAGTCTGAACCACCTCTTCCAGATAGTTCTGATAACTGGCAATCTCTCGCTCATTGCCCTCCAGAGGTTTAATGATGAACCAGGCAATGGGACGACTGTTGCCACCCACAGAACTGAGCACAGGCTCGGAAGCATCGGTGGGATAACGGGGCACACGATTGAGCCGATTCAGCACTTCCAGCAGAGCCCGACGCATATCCATGCCAACCACGAACTTCACTGTGATCTGACCACGCCCGCGTTGTGCCTTGGCCAGCATTTCGGTCATGCCCGGCAAACCACGCAAGACGACTTCCTGCGGCTCGATAATCTCGGCTTCCACTTCCTCCGGTGCCGCAGCGCGCCAGGCAGTAGAGATCGTAATCTCTGGTTGCTCTACCTCAGGGGTTAACTGAATCGGTAGACGTGACAGGCTGATAGAACCAAACAGTATGACCAGCAGTATTCCGACCAGTGTTGCGACGGGGTTACCCAGTGCCATACGGCTAAGGTTCACGGCTGTTCCTTGCTTTGAGTCTCATTGAGAATCATCACCTGTTGGCCGGGGCGCAGGCGCTCCCCTCCCCGGGTCACCACCTTGTCTCCGGCCTGTATGCCACCTTTCACTTCAATCAGATCACCAGAGGCGATACCGGTTGTTACGGTCAACGGTTCAGCGCTGTTGTCCTCCTTGATACGAAAGACCCGGGTGCCATCACGACGTAACACCAGCGCATCCCGGGGAATCGCAATCACTTCTCTTGCCTTTGCGGTAGGCACGGCGACACGGACAGTTTGGCCCACCGACCATTGTTCACTGGTCGGAACTAAACGCAACTCATATAGACGGGAACGGTCATCCCCCACCGGAACAATACTCTGGATCCGGGCGGTATCCTGACGTTCCCCTGCCAATAATTGCAACTCACTGTCCACGGCAATATTTTCCAGAGAATGCACGGGCACCCGAGTCTGAATTTCTACGCGCTGAGGATTCACCAGACGTACAACTTCCTTGCCACTGTCCACCCATTCACCCACATGTTTGAAACGTTCCGACACCACTCCGGCAAAGGGGGCTCGGACACGACTACGCTTAAGTTGTTCCCGCGCCTGAGAGAGCCGGGCATGGGCGGCATTAAGTTCACTTTGTGAGACACTGCGATCGGCAATGGCCTGATCCAGCTGCCGCTCTGCAGTACTATTCTGACTAGCCAGACTTTTAAGCCGAGAGACTTCTTTTTTGAAAAAGATCAGTCGGGCCTGCTCACGTTCAACAACAGCCTCTTGTTCCAGTAATTGTTGGCGAATAAAAAGTTCATCCAGATGGACAAGCTCATCTCCTTTATTAACAACCGTACCGACTTCAGCAATCCATTCCACTTTACCCTCAACCTCGGCAGCCAGGCGGGCATCATTGAGACTGATCACTGCTCCGGCATACCAGACCCTGGGAGCGAGCGAGACCTGGAGGGCTTCAACAATGACGACAGGTACCGGTGGCGGACCACCACTTTTAGCTCCAGGTGCCGCCATTAAATGAGCGCTACCAATAAACATAAATAGCAGCAACATTCCTGGCCCATACTGATGATTTCGTTTTATCATCAAGCTGGCTTCACTTACATTGTTAATCAGATTTTTAGTGGTTTGCATCAACGTTCTATACCGTATAAGTCGAAAACAAGGGAAACTTTGAGCATGCACAAAATAAGCTTTTCACCGATGTGGTGATGAATCCTTTCCCGGCATCACCCATAATAATATTCCTACGACATAGTCAAAGACGTTCAAGCATACACCAGCACCCCAGTTTTCGCCCAGAAATGACATAATTTATCTTCAAGCGATACTCGCACAACTTTCAGGGGGAGTTAAACGATAACGAGGGGAAAGTCTCAATGACATGAGCAAGCTGGAAGCAGCCATAACGCTCAAAGAGAAGATATTTTAAGACAGAGAATTAAAAGGGTACAGACTTAACCGTTTAATTAACGAGCTTCAGTCCCGGATAATGACTAATTTCCGGGCAGAAATTTGAGGAGGATCTGTCTCTACAAACTTGCCTCTAAACCATACCTCTACCCTCTGCTCACGCGCCAGATCGCCATAATCAGCATACAAGGGCTTTGTTTCTGCAGTGCGGAAAAAAAGTTGAGAGGTTTCCAGAATTGTTATTCGATATTTTCTGAGCGAAGTAGCTGTTTCCATTGTGACTGACGGGCTTGACTCAGTGCTACCTTCTGCCGTCATGTTTGCCGGAGCAATATCAGCAGGTGTCTCCTCAACGGTAATTTCCCAATAAATACCAAAATCACCAATCCAGGTCATATCGGTAATTTTTCCCACCATATCAGGAGATCTCACCGGTTTATTTTCGGCTGAGATCAACACACTTTTTGCTGTCGTGCCACAAGCAGATAACATCACGAATAGAATAACCACACATCCTCTTTGGATCTGCAGCAATATTCCACACTCTGTCTTTATTCCATTCATTAAAACCCTGGTTACACTTAATATTTACTTAGCCACAAAGCTTCCAACCTAAATTGCCAGTCAGCTTACCCGAATTTTGATTAATTACAGTGATATGCGACAAACTGTTGACATTCATTACCCCAATGTTAAATATAGTGGGTTTCTATAGAAAATAAAGCTTTTTCACACAAATTTTTTCCTTAATTATAAAAAAAGCCCGCATTGCGGGCCTTTTCGCTAACCATAAAGGAATTTTATCCTTTAGATTCATCCTGTTATGTCTTTTTATACAATTCAGACCCTTGCTGAACAAATTTCACTGACATTTCTTGCATACCGTTCTCTGCATACTCCCTGACTTCGTGGCTTATCTTCATGGAGCAAAACTGCGGGCCACACATGGAACAGAAATGAGCCACCTTATGGGCTTCCTTCGGCATGGTTGCATCGTGATACTCACGGGCCCGATCGGGATCCAGGCCGATATTGAACTGATCCTCCCAGCGGAACTCGAAGCGTGCCTTGGACATGGCATTGTCACGGATCTGCGCACCGGGGTGCCCCTTGGCCAGATCTGCTGCATGAGCCGCGATTTTGTAGGTGATGATGCCCTCCTTGACATCATCGCGGTCAGGTAGACCCAGGTGCTCCTTGGGGGTCACATAACAAAGCATGGCACAGCCATACCAGCCGATCATGGCGGCGCCGATACCGGAAGTAATGTGATCATAGCCCGGCGCAATATCAGTGGTCAGCGGCCCGAGAGTATAGAACGGTGCTTCATCACAACACTCCAGCTGCTTGTCCATGTTCTCCTTGATCATGTGCATGGGCACATGGCCAGGCCCTTCGATCATGGTCTGCACGCCGTGTTTCCAGGCAATCTTGGTCAGCTCACCCAGGGCTTCCAGTTCACCAAACTGGGCTTCGTCATTGGCATCGGCCAGAGAGCCGGGGCGCAAGCCGTCCCCCAGAGAAAAAGAGACATCATAGGCCTTCATGATCTCGCAGATATCTTCGAAATGGGTGTAGAGGAAGTTCTCC
>DAOWII010000148.1 GCA_030640985.1 Chromatiales bacterium | reverse complement strand
GAGGCCGCAGGTGACGGGCTGGAGACTGGCCGTCACGCCGCACCTCTGTGTGAAGGTCAGCCCGGTGTACTGCACGGTAATCGTACCTACTTGATGGAAGACGAGAATGGCCAAATCATTGAGACCCATTCTATTTCAGCTGGACTGGATTATCCCGGCGTCGGGCCGGAGCATGCCTGGCTTAAGGATTGCGAACGTGCTCAATATGTTGCCGTTACCGATGATGAGGCACTTACAGCCTTCCATTCACTAACCAAAACAGAAGGTATTATGCCTGCTCTGGAATCCAGTCACGCCCTGGCCTATGCCATGAAACTGGCGCCACAGATGAGTGCGGAACAGATCATTGTGGTTAATCTATCCGGGCGTGGGGATAAGGACATCCACACCGTGGCTGCCCTGGAGGGAATTAAGGTATGAAATATAGGATATATGAATTTCGTGGGAGCCATGGAGGGCGGGAACGATGAAGGGGAAGGTATGAGTCGTATCCAGAAACGTTTTGAGACCCTAAAGGCTTCTGGCCGTAAGGCCCTGATACCTTTTGTCACTGCCGGGGATCCTGGACCACAAGTAACCGTTCCCCTGATGCATGCCATGGTGGAGGCCGGTGCCGATATCCTTGAACTGGGAGTACCCTTTTCCGATCCCATGGCCGATGGTCCTGTGATCCAGCGTGCCAGTGAACGCGCTTTGCTACATCATGTGAGCCTGAAAGATGTGCTGGCCATGGTGGCGGAGTTCCGTCAGCAGAACAGTGATACCCCCGTGGTGCTGATGGGCTACCTCAACCCCATGGAAGTGATGGGGTACGAGCATTTTGCCAAAAGCGCAGCCGAGGCGGGTGTAGATGGAGTATTAACGGTGGATCTTCCCCCGGAGGAAGCGGCGGAATTTCTCGTTGCACTGAAGCCCCATGAACTCGATCCTATTTTCCTGTTGGCACCCACCAGTGATGCCGAGCGCATTAGTCATATTTGCCAGTCTGCCAGTGGTTTTGTCTATTACGTTTCGGTAAAAGGGGTAACCGGTACCGCGGCTCTGGATACGGTAGAAGTGGCCGAACGACTTGAGATTATTCGACAGTGTACCGACTTGCCCGTAGGTGTTGGTTTTGGTATCAAGGACGATCAGACGGCGGCTCAGGTGGCCGGGATTGCCGATGCGGTAGTCGTCGGTAGCGCTATCGTTAGCCGTATTGAAGCCTTGCAGGAAACACCGGAGAGCATTCCCACTGAAATAGGTGGTTTTATCAAGGGCCTTCGCCAGGCAATGGACAAGGCTTAGTCCTTCTATCCTGTTATAATGCGAATATTGACTACGGGTAACCGAATGCGGAAATACATAAACATCCCCGGGTATTGCTGGAGGAAGCATCAATGAGTTGGCTGGAAAAACTTTTACCCTCACAGATTCGTACAGAAGGGGGCAACAAAAAGACCGTGCCAGAAGGCCTATGGGCTAAATGCCCTGGCTGTAACGCTGTGTTGTATCGGGCGGAACTGGAACGAAACCTGGATGTGTGTCCCAAGTGTAGTCATCACATGCGTATCGGCGCCCGCCGCCGTTTAGAAGCATTTCTTGATGAGGAGCCCCGCGTTGAGATTGGTGATAACCTGAAACCCGTTGATGTGCTTAAATTCCGTGACAGTAAAAAATATAAAGATCGCCTCAGTCAGGCACAGAAAAACACCGATGAATCCGATGCCCTGATAGTCATGACCGGCCAGGTAAAGGGCGTGCCTTTGGTCGCCGCCGCTTTTGAATTCAAATTTATGGGCGGATCCATGGGCTCTGTGGTTGGTGAGCGCTTTGTCCGCGCTGTCGACACCTGTATCGAAAATGATATTCCTCTGGTGTGCTTTTCTGCCAGTGGAGGCGCACGTATGCAGGAGGCATTGTTTTCCCTGATGCAGATGGCCAAGACCTCTGCGGCGCTGGCGCGTATGAGTAATCTGGGTATTCCCTATATCTCAGTATTGACTGATCCGACTATGGGTGGGGTATCTGCCAGTTTTGCCATGTTGGGTGATGTTAACATCGGGGAACCTAAGGCGCTGATCGGTTTTGCTGGCCCGCGTGTCATTGAGCAGACAGTCCGCGAGACCCTGCCGGAAGGTTTCCAGCGCAGTGAATTTCTGCTTGAGCATGGCGCCATTGATATGATTGTTGATCGTCGTGAAATGCGCGACAAAATCGCTAATATCTGTACCATGCTGAGCAATCAACCGGCTGCCTGAAGGGCTGCAGTTGATAGTGAAAAGTAACAAGCCAGGAAGGCATAGGCGCATCATTTCCCACCAGGCAATGGAAGGTTTTAACTTGTCGCTTTTTCCCTATGCGCTTCAATACCCTTAATGACTGGCTAAATTGGCAGGAGACTCTGCACCCCAGTGCCATTGAGCTTGGTCTGGAGCGTCCTCAGCAGGTACTGCAGCAGATGCAGTTGCCAACCCGGAAATGTCCGCTGATTAGCGTTGCCGGCACCAATGGCAAGGGTTCTTCTGTGGCCATGCTGGAAAGTATTTTCCGATCCGCTGGCTATCGTGTGGGTTGTTATACCTCCCCTCATTTATTGCACTATAACGAGCGGATTCGTCTTGATGGTGAGCCTGTATCTGATGCCGCACTATGCGCGGCCTTTGAACGGGTCGATTTCGCCAGAAAAGAAATTTCACTTACCTATTTTGAATTTGGCACCCTGGCGGCCATTGATCTTTTCTCCCACGCCAACCTGGATGTGATCATACTTGAGGTGGGAATGGGAGGGCGACTGGATGCAGTGAATATTCTGGATGCGGATGTGGCACTGGTGACGGCGATTGATGTTGACCATGTGGATTGGCTGGGGAGCGACCGGGAGCAAATTGGATTGGAGAAGGCCGGTATCTTCAGAGCGGGAAGGGCCGCTGTCTGTAGCGATTCGCATCCACCACAGTCTCTGCTTGAGCATGCGGACAAGCTCGGCATCTCGCTTTATTTACTGGGTCGGGACTACAATTTTTGTACACGGGATGCGCATTGGTCATGGTCTGTAGCATCTGAGTCGTCACAATCCTCTCGTGATGCACTGCCTATGCCTGTCTTGCGGGGGCAAGCCCAATTACGCAATGCTGCAGGGGTGTTAATGGTGCTGGAACTACTGGCTGACAAGCTGCCGATCAATCAACAACAGCTCAGACAGGGTTTGTTGAGCCTCAACTTGCCCGGCCGTTTTCAGGTATTTCCTGGTGTCATCCCCCGGATCCTTGATGTCGCCCATAATCCGCAGTCTGCCGCAGTGCTTGCCTCCAATTTGGCTCAGATGTTTTGTACTGGCCGAACCCATGGCGTGTTCGCTAGTTTGGCGGATAAGGACATTCCAGCAGTGGTAGCGGCCCTGGGCCCGGAAGTTGATACCTGGCATGTTGCCAGTCTTGATGTTCCTCGTGGAGCAAATGCTGAACAATTAGAGCGGGCATTGCATGATGGAGGATATAATCATGTCCAGTGCTATGCTAATGTCACCGCTGCAACAGAAGGAGCAGAGGCCCAGGCAGGGTTAGGAGACAGGGTTGTGGTTTTTGGATCGTTTTATACAGTGGCGGAAGCCATGTCGACACCCGTATAATGGCGGTTCTGATTATGGGTCATCTTTAAAGCAGTGGGGCAGTTCTTGAACGAACATTTAAAACAACGTCTGGTTGGAGCCATTGTGTTATTTGCATTGGCCGTTATTTTTGTTCCCATGCTGCTGGATGGTGACGATTCCCGCATACCTAGGTTTGGCACTAATGTGCCCCCCAAACCAAACTATGAGTTTGAAACACTGGATATCTCGCTGGAAGTGCCGCTGGATATTAAACCGGTGGAGAGTATTGTTGTAGAGACAAAACAGGATGTGGGTCGTCTAAAGCCCGTTCCTGAAACCTCAGCAGATAAGCCATCAATAAAACCTTCAACGAAAAAAGCATCATCTAGTACTGCTATCAGCAAGGTAGGGTCTACTCCCGAGAAAGACTCTTCACCCATAATAGAAACGGGTCCCGTGACCTGGGTGATCCAGGTGGGCAGCTTTACTAAAGCAAACAATGCCCTCGCGCTTCGCGACAAATTACGTAATGAGGGTTTTGCTGCTTTTGTTGAAGAAATACGCAGAGATAAAGGCCTGGCTTACCGGGTGCGTGTCGGGCCGGAACTGACAGAAGATAAGGCTATCAAGGTTAAAGATGACCTGAAGGCTAAGGTGAAACTTGACGGGCTTGTGATTCGTCACTCTGGTTAAATAGGCCAGGGTTAATACGTCGGGTTAATAAATTCGGATTGATAGTAAGCACAGATTGAGACAAGTATATGAACTGGGCTGATATTGTAATTTTGTTGATTATT
>DAOWII010000146.1 GCA_030640985.1 Chromatiales bacterium | reverse complement strand
GAGACTCTGGTCAATGAAGCTGTCATCGATAAAGATGACATGAATTTACTCCAGATACTGGATACGCCTGAGGAAGTTGTCGATGCTATCTTCAAACACTATGAACAACGTGGCTTTGAACCCTCGGAAGAGGAACAGGAAATACTGCTTGACCTGTAAGACTGATAATAGAATTATAAGTACATGATATATCACAACGTATTTTATCGACCGGCTTGCCTCATTGGCCTTATCAGCCTGTTTTTAGCTCTGCAAACCGTTGAACTGCGAGCCGCTGAACTGGAAGCCCCGGTGACTATTCAGCAGCCTGCCAGCAGTATTGATGAATTCCGCATCAATGGCCAGCTGTATATGGTCAAGATAAGCCCCAGAAAAGGTTACCCTTACTATCTCATTGATAACGATGGTGATGGAGATCTGGAATCACGCAGCCATGCACTTGGTGATCCTCCTGTACCACAATGGGTTCTCATCCGTTGGTAGTAGACAAATTTGGCCCTGAACATTACCCCCTTTCATTGATCTGCTCACGCCGTTAGAATCAGCACTGGCAAATACAAACAATCTTTTATGTCGGTCTACACCCCTGTTGAACAAAACGAGTTAGAAAATTTTCTTACTCATTATGATTTAGATGAACTGGAGAGCTTCCAGGGCATCAGCGCCGGTATTGAAAATACCAACTACTTCGTTACTACCAGCAAGCAATCGCTGGTACTCACTTTGTTCGAATCCCTGAGCGCCAACGAATTACCGTACTTTCTTGAACTCATGGCCTTTCTGGCGGAACATGCAATCCCTTCAGCCCACCCTATTGCTGACCGCCAGGGGCAATATCTACGGACACTTAATAATAAGCCCGCCGCGCTGGTAAAACGCCTCACAGGCACCAGTATCATGGAACCGAACGCAGCCCAGTGCCAGGCCATCGGTAAAGCACTGGGAATGATGCACACTGCAGTGAAAGACTTTTCAGCCGTACGTGAAAATACCCGTGGTCCTCACTGGTGGCACGAAACCCTGAAGGCACTCACACCCAGGATTGATAGTGAAGACCTCCAACTACTACAGGAAGAACTCGTATTTCAGGCCGATGCCCGCCATACCGAACTGCCCCGAGGTGTCATCCATGCAGATCTGTTCCGTGATAATGCCCTGTTTGATGGTGACACCCTCACCGGTGTTATTGATTTTTACTACGCTTGCAATGATGTCCTGCTCTATGACATCGCGGTAACGCTCAATGACTGGTGTAGCCAGACTAACGGTGCTCTGGATGAACAAAAGAGCCGTGCCCTGCTTCGAGCCTACCAATCAGAGCGACCCCTACTGGAAGCTGAACGCGCAGCCTGGCCTGTGCTATTGCGTGCCGCTGCGTTACGCTTCTGGCTCTCTCGTCTCTACGACCTGCACTTCCCACGGGAAGGTGAAATTACCCATACCAAGGATCCTGACGCATTCAAACATATCCTGTTGCAGCGAAAAGCACAGGCGGCACATCTTGCTGATCTATGGGATTAAAGCCTGTCATCCCTGTCAGAAAAACCCCCGGTTAACGGTCAGAATTCATCCTGTATATGAGCTTTATAGTGCTAAGTCTTTGTGCTGAAAAGAGATTGCATGTTACCCACAAAATCTGTGGATAACTTTGTGGATGAACTGGAGATATCCTCGCGCAGCACCCGCCACAAACAAATTACCCTTAAATTGAGCAGGATTTATACAATCAACACTATTCCTTAAAAATCAAGCAGTTACAGCCAACCTTGGCCTGCAGCGATGGTAAGCACCTACTTACTCCCGAACCCACAGTTTTTATTTTTCCACTGTGTATAACAAGCCCGACCGATCCACAGATTTCCCGCTAACTCAAGCATTATTGTCCATTTTTTTGCTGGAACTCCTGTCAATTCTACCCTTTGTGAAATATGTGGGTAAAATAGGCGGCCATTTACCGAGATGAACATCCATGCAAAGACTTGAAAACCTTAGCCGCCGACTAGACACCATTAATGAATGGGTCGGGCGCACTGTCGCCTGGCTAACCCTGGCTATGGTAGTCATCACCTTTACCGTGGTGGTGCTACGTTACCTTTTCAATATCGGCTGGATAGCCATGCAGGAATCCATCACCTACATGCATGCTCTGGTATTCATGCTCGGTGCTGCCTACACCCTCAAACACGAAGGTCATGTACGGGTGGATATTTTCTACCGAAAATTCTCGCCCCGAACCCGGGCCTGGGTAGATCTGCTCGGTACACTCTTTCTGCTATTACCGGTTTGTCTGTTTATTTTCTGGGTCAGTTGGGACTATGTAGCAGCCTCCTGGCGAGTATTGGAAGGCTCCCAGGAAACCGGCGGTCTGCCCCTGGTGTTCTTGCTGAAAAGCATCATCCCGCTAATGGCGGGACTAATGATATTGCAGGGCCTCTCCCTGGCCATTAAAAAATTCATACAACTATCTATGCCGTCAAATAGTGAGACCAACAGACCTTCCACGGAGCACTCACAATGAGCCCGGAAATCATGGCGATTCTGATGTTCCTCGTCATCTGCGTAGTGTTATTGCTAGGCTTCCCGGTGGCCTTCTCCCTGGCGGGCACCGCCCTGGCCTTCGCCTTCCTCGGGGAACTCACTGGTTTGTTCGACATTGCTTTCATGGAGGCGCTGCCCAATCGACTTTACGGCATCATGAGTAATCAAACCCTCATCGCCGTGCCACTGTTTATTTTTATGGGCGTGATGCTGGAGCGCTCAAAGGTGGCCGAGAACCTGTTGGATACCATGGCCAGCCTGTTTGGCTCCCTACGGGGCGGACTTGGTATCTCGGTCATCGTAGTCGGTATGCTGCTGGCCGCCAGCACTGGCATCGTCGGCGCCACTGTGGTGACCATGGGCCTGCTCTCCCTGCCGGTAATGCTGAAACGCGGTTATAGTCCGGAACTGGCCACCGGTACCATTTGTGCCTCGGGCACCCTGGGGCAGATCATTCCCCCTTCCATTGTCCTGATCCTGCTGGGGGATGTACTCTCCTCTGCCTACCAACAGGCCCAACTGGATATGGGGAATTTTTCCCCCGATACCATCTCGGTGGGTGATCTATTCGCCGGAGCACTGATCCCCGGCCTGTTACTGGTGGGCTTGTATATTATTTACCTGCTGGGCATGGCCTGGTTCAGGCCCGACAGCATGCCAGCCATACCCGTCGAACAGCACCCGCTCAAAGGTAAAGCACTGCTACTGAATACCCTCAAAGTATTGCTGCCACCACTATCACTGATCCTGGCGGTGCTGGGTTCCATCCTTATGGGTCTGGCCACTCCCACGGAAGCGGCTTCCGTCGGCGCAATGGGCGCCATGTTACTGGCCTATACCCAGGGTCAATTCAATCGGGTACAACTTAAGGAGGTCATGCGTTCAACCACCCGCGTAACCAGCATGGTATTCCTGATCTTTATCGGCGCCTCACTGTTCTCACTGGTATTCCGCGGCTTTGGTGGTGATGAAATGGTAGAAGGCTTGCTCACTGATCTACCCGGCGGCGTAGTCGGTGCCATGCTGGTGGTCATGCTGGTGATGTTCCTGCTGGGCTTTATTCTCGACTTCATTGAGATCACCTTCGTGGTAGTGCCTATTGTTGCGCCCATATTATTAGCCATGGGGCTGGATCCGGTTTGGCTAGGGATTATGATCGCCATCAACCTGCAAACCTCATTCCTTACACCACCTTTCGGCTTTGCCCTGTTCTACCTGCGCGGCGTCGCCCCGGCTGAGGTGAGCACCATGGCCATTTATCGTGGAGTGGCGCCCTTCATAGTAATTCAGTTAATCGCCCTGGGTGCTCTGGCCCTGTGGCCCGGACTGGCCACCTGGCTGCCATCCGTGATCTACGGATAATGGGCCGCTATCGACCACCCCAGCCACCGGCCTCCAAGTACATTACCCCGGAGGGTAAGCAATGCCTGGAAGATGAACTGAATTACCTATGGCGGGTGAAACGACCCGAAGTGACCAGAGCGGTCTCCGAAGCCGCCGCCCAGGGCGATCGCTCGGAAAATGCTGAATACATATACGGTAAAAAACAACTGCGTGAAATAGACCGCCGGGTACGGTTCCTACGTAAGCGACTTGATAACATCACCGTAGTCGACCGACCACCCGACGATCAAAACCGGGTCTTCTTTGGCGCATGGGTCAGTGTGGAAGATATGGATGGTAATGAATCCAGCTACCGCATTGTCGGCCCCGACGAATTCGACCCAAAAAAGAATTACATCAGTATGGACTCTCCTATGGCAAAGGCCCTACTGAGAAAAACTCTGGACGATGAAGTTAAGGTGCAACTCCCCAAGGGTGCAAGCACCGTATATATAACGAATATCCGTTACTCGGAATAAGCAAATCTAAAAGTAATCAAGTGAACAAGCTCCTTCACCAACTCGCCGATCTTACCCTGAAGATCGAAGCGGAAATGCGCTTCCTGCAACTATGGGAAGAAACCGCACCTGAAGCGAAAGCCCTGCAAAGCCTGACACCCTTCTGTCATGACAGCCTGGAATTCCATCAATGGCTGCAGTGGGTATTCCTGCCAAAAATGAAAGTCGTTATTGAAACAGAAACCGAGCTCCCCAACAGTAGTGAAATTCATCCACTAGCAGAATATGCCTTTGAAAAACTAAAACAGGACACAACGCGATTGCTGCAACTGCTTAATACATTTGATCGGGTTATTAATCAGGGCTGAATAAATAGAGAGGTACATTGTACGCATCCAAATGACTAGTCACTGTTTTATCATCCCCGGCAATTGCTTAGCCCTGATAAGCAAGTTACTTTCTTGATACCGCGCTCTGGAATTTACACTTTTACGTTGTTCTACCTACGCAACAGCCCCCCCACAGCAACAATCTGTCGACTCAATCACAAAAGAAAACATATAGCCCCTACTTTCAGGCCTCCTTAAGCAACCGTTAATTTTCCAGCCCTAACCTTGTCAGCATGAATACGCTCTCACTTATAACGTCATTTCGTGGTAGACATGCCATGCATAATAAAGCCAACTCTGCTCCACAAGCGATTATACTCGCCGCCGGCAGAGGCAGCCGCCTGGACAATACACAGGAAGCAGTACCAAAATGTCTGCTCCGTTTTGACGGCAAAACCTTGCTGGACCATCAGTTAGATGCGCTACATAAACATGGGGTTACTGACATCTGTGTTGTTACCGGTTTTCGCTCTAACCTGGTGGCAGAAGCTGTCGCCGGCCGTGCACACATCATCAAAAATGAGGAATGGGCAGACACTAATAGTCTCTATTCATTCTCACTGTGTAGGGAGTGGGTGCGCTCTTCGGTGATGGTCATCAATTGTGACGTATTATTCCACCCCTCTATCCTTGGTAAGGTATTGAAAGGTCAGCAAACTAATGGCATCAGTACTTTCGCCTATGACACTTCTTCTGGTGCCGATGATGAACACATGAAGGTACAGCTTTCCAATGGACTCCTGCTGGCAATGTGTAAAAAATTACCCAAAGAAAAAACTAATGGGGAAAATGTTGGGATACTTTGTTTTGACAAAAGTGCAGTGGACGAGCTTTTTACAGCAGCCGCATCTATACTTCACAAGAATGGAAGAATGGCCTGGGTGGCCGAAGCTGTTCAGAAAATAGCTCCCAGACAGCCGCTACGGGGAATCGATATCTCTGATTTGCCATGGATCGAGATAGACTTCCCGGAGGATTTGAACAAGGCGCGAAGCCTGATCTGGAAACGAGTAAACACACCTTTCACAAACAAAGACAAGGTGCCGAAGAGTTCGTTAATACCTGCGGCAACACACTGAAGTGTCTGCCCAGCCTAACTACATAAAATGCCAGAAATACAGATTAAACCTGCTGAGCTTATAGCTAAAGATAAACTAACCAAAACGAGTTTGCTACATCAGGCTAGTG
>DAOWII010000022.1 GCA_030640985.1 Chromatiales bacterium | reverse complement strand
CAAAGCCCCCCGCACCATCGCCTAGCAGCACACCGACGTTCTGGCTACCGCGATTAGCCACCACCATGTCCAAGGCGTTATCCCCATCCACATCACTCAGGGTCACAAAGACAGGGTTTGTGCCGACAGCGTAATTGACTGCCGCGGCAAAGCCCCCCGCACCATCGCCCAGCAGCACACTGACGTTATGGCCGTCGTGATTAGCCACCACCATGTCCAGGGCGTTATCTCCATCCACATCCCCCAGGGCCACGGAGCGAGGATTCCAGCTGACAGCGTAATTGACCGCCGCGACAAAGCCTCCAGCACCATCACCCAGCAGCACACTGACGTTATGGCTGCTGGCATTAGCCACCGCCATATCCAGGGTGTTATCCCCATTTACATCCCCCAGGGCCACGGAGTAAGGAGCCGAGCCGACAGCGTAGTTGACCGCCGCGGCAAAGCCTCCAGCACCATCACCCAGCAGCACACTGACGTTATGGCTGTTGGCATTAGCCACCACCATATCCAGGGCGTTATCCCCATCCACATCCCCCAGGGCCACGGTGTAAGGATTTGTGCCTGCGAGGAACAGCTCACCAGGAAATATCGGGGCCGCCTGCCCCGGCAGTGAGCAGAGCATTAACAGTGAAAACAGTAACGCCGCCAAGGGGCGAGTGAGAGAGGTAAGACGAAGGTTCCCGTGGATATCCATTATCTATTGTTCCTTATTAATCCCTAATTGTTACAAAAATATGGCAGAGAGACCCACAAAAGTAAAGGTTTATAAAAATAATGTGCCTCAATGAGGTACACTCCAGTATTGACAACGCGAATGATAATAACTATCATTCGCGTTAACTGAATAAAATACGGAATCATGAAAGTGAAAACTACACAGCGGTTACTAAAATCTTGCCTGATATTTATCGCCATGGGTGGCATATCCACTGCAGCCTTGGCATCTGACTATGAAGACTGGCGCAAAACCGCCACCCAGGAGCAGAAGGTTGACAACATGGTCAAGGTGCTCCCCGGAGCCTCGGTGGTGATGCTGCAGATGGGCGAACGCTACAAGAACCTCTACTGGGCGGCCAAGAAAGGCAAATGGGAGTTTGCCGAATACCAGATGGAGGAGATGGACGACCTGATCAATACCCTCATTATCACCCGTCCCAAACGGGCAAAGACGGCCAAAATTTTCATGGAATCGGCCTTCAGCCAGTTTGGCCCCGCCATTGAGGCTAAAAACCACTCACAGTTCAGGGCAGCCTTTGAGCATATGCGCCAGCAGTGCATGGCCTGTCATGAAGCCAATGACCATGCCTTTATTGTGCTGCCGAAAAAGCCACCGGCAAGCAATAGCCCCGTACTGTAGGATAGAAAAGCCTGGAACCGGTGAGCTGACCCACCGGTTTCAGGTTAACGTTACCCCACATCAGCAGGCAGTTATAATTCCGTTTTCCAGTAAACGGAGTGCACCGCCGGCACCCTCCGCCGAGCAGGCCCTTACTGCCCAGCAGGTAGCCATACCCACAAACCCTTGAGTCCTCCCTGAAATACAGGTACTTTGCTGCTTCTTATCTCTCAGCAGAGCATTCACTTCATGGAACAAACGGAAAGTGCCATAACGGCAAACATTCCCATCACCCTGGTATTTGCCGGTAACGACCCTACTGGAGGGGCTGGCATCCAGGCGGATATTGAAGCCATCGCCAGTATGGGGGGGCAGGCGGCACCGGTGATTACCGCATTAACGGTGCAGGACAGCCAGGACGTCAAGCGGGTCGAGCCAGTCGAAGCCGGTCTGGTGATTGAACAGGCTCGGGCCGTGCTGGAAGATATGCCCATCAATGCCATCAAGATCGGGCTGCTGGGTAGCATAGAAGTCATCGGGTCAATCCACACTATTCTTTCCGACTACCCCGATATTCCGGTGGTGCTGGATCCCATCCTGCGTGCCGGTGGCGGTGCCACCTTGGCGAATCAAGAGATGGAAGCCGCCATGATCGAGCTGCTCTTTCCTTATACCACCATACTCACACCCAACAGCAATGAAGCCCGACAACTGGCCCCTGAGGCGGACACCCTGGATGCCTGTGCCCAGGAGATACTGTCCGATGGCTGTGAATTTGTATTGATTACCGGCACCCATGAAAACACCGACACTGTGGATAATACTTTGTACGGCAATATGCGCCGCCTGGAGACCTTCTCCTGGGAGCGTCTGCCCCACAGTTATCATGGCTCCGGTTGCACCCTGGCCTCGGCCATTGCTGGTCTGATGGCTCAAGGGCTGGAACCCTTTACCGCCATTCATGAGGGCCAGGAATACACCTGGGAAGCACTCAAGAATGGCTACCGGACAGGCATGGGGCAGCACCAGCCCAGTCGTCTGTTTTGGGCCAGAGATGAAGGTGAACCTCGAAGTGAATAGGCAGTTAAAACAAGGCCTTTATGTCATTACCGACCCGTCGCTTACCCCCGGCGAGCAATTACCACAGGCAGTAATGCAGGCCCTGCAAGGTGGTGCCTGCATGGTGCAATATCGGGACAAGAGCGATAATCATTCCTTGCGCCTCCAACAGGCTAGCCGATTGCTGGAGTTATGCCGCCAATTTCAGGTACCACTGATTATCAATGATGACATCGAACTGGCGATGGAGATCAAGGCCGATGGTATTCATCTAGGTAAAAACGATGATGATTATAAAGTGGCTCGCCAGCGGCTGGGTAACGAGACCATTATCGGCATCTCCTGTTACAACGATCTGGAACGAGCCCGACACTTTGCTGCCATGGGTGCGGACTATGTGGCCTTTGGCCGCTTCTACCCATCCAGCACCAAACCGAAGGCCGAGGAGGCAAACCCTGCCTTGTTAAGAGAAGCCCGCGCCGAACTCCAGCTGCCCGTCGTCGCCATCGGCGGCATTACCGGCGACAACGGAGCCCCCCTGGTCGAGGCGGGTGCCGATCTGCTGGCCGTGATTCACGGGGTATTTGGCCAAACAGATATTCGCGGTGCCGCTGAATCAATCTGTAACCTGTATCCACCTTCATCTCAGGACTGCGATGCCCACAATAGTAAACAAGAAGCGATTTGAGCCAATAGATTCACTCACCGGGTTTAGCCTGCTGAACAGCTGCGTCTATTTCTGGTAGGATTAGCCCCTTGTTGAGGTGGCGTTCCACCTCAAAGAATAAATACTCTTTTACGTTTAATTCAATACTGACTGGAAAACTGACTATGCCTCATTCTCATGAACTGTTCGAAGCCGCCCAACAACATATCCCCGGTGGCGTTAACTCGCCAGTACGCGCCTTTAAAGGTGTCGGTGGTGAACCTGTCTTTTTCAAGCGTGCCAAAGGTGCCTATGCCTGGTCCGAGAGTGATACCCGCTACATCGATTACGTAGGCTCCTGGGGGCCAATGATTGCCGGTCACGCCCACCCTGATGTCATCAAGACCGTGCAGGAGACCGCTGCCAATGGCCTGAGCTTTGGCGCGCCCTGTGTGCTGGAAACCCAAATGGCCGACCGCCTGTGTGAGCTGGTGCCCTCCATGGACATGGTGCGTATGGTCAGCTCCGGCACCGAAGCCACCATGAGCGCCATTCGTCTGGCCCGTGGTTTCACCGGCCGCGATAAAATCGTTAAGTTTGAGGGCTGCTATCACGGCCACTCCGATTCCCTGCTGGTAAAAGCCGGCTCCGGCGCCCTGACTCTGGGCGTGCCCAATTCACCGGGCGTACCTGCTGCCCTGGCCGAGCACACCATTACCCTGACCTACAACGATATCGATGCCGTACGTGAAGCCTTCAGTCATGTAGGCGGACAAGTTGCCTGTATCATCGTCGAACCCGTTGCGGGCAACATGAACTGCATTCCACCCGTTCCCGGTTTCCTCGAAGGGCTGCGTGAAGTCTGTGATGAGTACGGCACGGTACTGATTCTGGATGAAGTGATGACCGGCTTCCGTGTTTCCCTGGGCGGTGCTCAGGGCCATCTCGGAATCACACCGGATCTGACCACCCTGGGCAAAGTCGTCGGTGGCGGCATGCCCGTTGGTGCCTTTGGTGGCAAGCGGGAAATCATGGAGTTTATCGCGCCTCTGGGTCCTGTCTATCAAGCGGGTACTCTCTCCGGCAACCCGGTAGCCATGGCCGCCGGTCTAGCCACCATGGACATTATCAGCCAGCCCGGTTTCTATGAAGACTTGAGCAAGAAGGTTGACTACCTGGTGGAAGGCATCATGGCCAAGGCCGCCGAAGCAAGCATCCCCATGACCAACAACCGCGTCGGTGGAATGTTCGGTCTGTTCTTCACCGAAGAAGAAAAAATCAACAGCTTCGACCAAGTGGTTAACCTCTGCAATGCCGACCGTTTCAACCTGTTCTTCCACGGTATGCTCAATGAAGGGGTCTACCTGGCACCTTCCTCCTTTGAGGCCGGTTTCGTCTCCAGTGCTCACACTCAGGCTGACCTGGATGAAACCATCGCTGCGGCGGGTAAGGTATTGGCGAGTTTGTAATACAAGAACCATTTTCAATATGCCATAAAAAAGGCCGCCCCTGATAACAGGAACGGCCTTTTTTTATGGTAATGCTGTGTACTTGCTTAACTGTTTAATTAACTACAGTCGCCTTATCCACAAACAATATCTCGTCGTAGGTTTTACGCATGCTCTTGCTGGTGAAGTTTCGCATCATGGCACCACCTGTCCAGGAAATAGTATCACCCGCGTTAACCTTTAAGGCAGAAGCTGCCATCCACATCTCTTTACCAGCAGAATCAACTTTAATATAGGTGTACATGCCTGCCTGGGCAGCTTCCAGAACCTTGCCCTGAGAGCTGGCTGGACCCGCTGTAGCCGCCGGTTGTGAAGCTTGGGTAGCCTGGGTATCGGTTTCAGACTTATCTGAACAACCCATCACCGAAAACAGAACGGACACCAAAAATAAAACACTTAACTTTTTCACTTGAAGAATCTCCCCTTGAGTAATCGCCGCCCCAAATGCGGCGTATAAGAACCAACTTTACCACTCCCGACCAAAAAACGCACCATACAAAATATCGCAGGATAGTTCCGGGCGAGCCATAAACGATGATTTTGACTCCAATATTCCTCGCCCGGAATTGAGTCAGAGTTCTGACTTACTTTATAAGTTCCTTAATTTCAACGAACATCCCATTATCTGAACAAAATAATGATGTAGTCTGTAAAATGACACCATGGACTTTGTAACTTCCCTTCTTGACTGGATCAGCGCTCACCCTTACTGGGCCATGGGGGTGATTTTCCTCATCGCCCTGGTGGAGTCTCTTGCCATTGTGGGTATATTTCTGCCTGGGGCCGTGTTTATTTTTGGTGCTGGCGCTCTGGTGGGGACAGGCAGTCTTCCCTTGTGGCCCACCCTGGCAGTCGTCGCTTCAGGGGCTATCATCGGCGATGGCATCAGCTTCTGGCTGGGGCGCCATTTTCACCAGCAGATCAGAACCATGTGGCCTCTTAGTCGTTACCCGGTGTTACTAAACCGATCCACGGACTTCTTCTACCATCATGGCGGCAAGAGTGTACTGTTAGGACGTTTTATTGGTCCTATCCGACCCGTAATTCCGGTAGTGGCGGGCATGCTGGATATGCCCACCCGACGTTTTATCTTGTTTAATGTTGGCTCAGCCTTGCTTTGGGCACCCTGCTACGTGATCCCCGGCATGGTGTTCTCTGCCTCACTGGGACTGGCAGCGGAAGTAGCCACCCGTCTGGCCATGCTTGCAGGCCTGCTACTGACTATCATATTCGTTGTTATCTGGTTGAGCCATCGACTATTCAAACTGCTACAGCCTCGTGCCCACTTCATGATCCGCCGCACGCTGGAATGGAGCAAACTTCATCCGAAACTAGGAGAAGTTCCTGCGGCCTTACTGGACCCCCACCACCCGGAAGCCAAAGGACTGACACTATTGGCGCTAGTATTACTCCTGGCCGGGGTACTGTTTCTGTTAATTCTGCAAGCTATTGGCGGTAATATCTTATTGCCCAACATGGACAACTATGTTTATCAGACGCTACAGGATTTGCGCACGCCCTGGATGGACTCACTCATGACTGGCGTCACCCTGGTAGGAGCGCCACAGGTACTATCGATACTGTTTATTGCTCTGCTTGCATGGCTCACATGGCACCGCCGTTGGCACGCCAGTATTCACTGGGTGGCTGCAGCCGCTTTTGCCCTGCTGCTCACCTATAGCCTCAATCTACTTATTAAGATGATCCCCCCTTTAGCCGCCGTCACGGATGTGGGCAATTTCAGTTTTCCCAGTCCGTACGCCACGCACAGTATGATTGTTTATGGATTTCTGGCGGTGCTTGTCGCCAGGGAACAAAAGGCCGCCCGCCGCTGGATCAGCTACGCCATTGTCGGAACGCTAATAGCAATGATTGCCTTTTCCCGCCTTTATCTGGGCGCTCATTTGCTTTCCGGCGTAGTGGCGGGACTGACTCTGGGGCTCACCTGGGTAGCCCTGCTGGGCATTGCCTATCAACAGCATCCATCGGCGACGCTGTCAGCCAGAACATTGAGTGTAACGGCAATACTGGTGATCACTATCGCCGGAGGCTGGAACATCCAGCAACGCCTTGATGATGAACTGGCTCATTATGCCCCGCACCACCAAACCAGCGAGATGGAAATCGCACAATGGTGGCAAGGCCAGTGGCAAACACTGCCACGTTTCCGCTCTGATCTACGAGCGACCCACCGGCATCCACTGACCGTGCAATATGCGGGTACACTGGAACAATTACAAAGCACACTGAAAACCCGGGGATGGCGAGCTGCACCGGCCCTTACTGCCAGTTCCTGGATGCAATGGTTTGGCCGCGATGTAGATATTAAACGGCTTCCCGTCTTGCCCCAGGTACACGAAGGTCGCAATGAAAGCCTGCTACTGGTTTACCCTGTACCCGAAACACAACAACTTTATGCTTTGCGACTGTGGTCAGCCCCTGTCAGCCTGCAGCCAGACAACAACACCCTTTGGCTCGGTAATGTAGCAACGCTGGGTCTAAAAAATATAGCGGGTGTGGCCAATATTCCGCATACACTGAAGGACTTCACTCACCCGTTGCTACAATTGCAGAAAGATGTGAAAGCACTACCCCATCGTCTACAGGCCACGGAAGACATAACTGTAACCAAGAGTGCTGATATGACTTTGCTGTTAAAAACAAAGCAGGATTTTTGAGCCGTGGGAAAGGTTATAAAATTCAAACAGCCATCACTGAAGGTGCTCCATAAAGGTAAAACATTGTGTAAAAGTGGCTTCCATAAGTGGGAACCCGTAAACGAAAACCCCTTTGATGTAAAACAAGGCAAGCTAGTGACCCAATATCGTTGCCATCGCTGTGGGGCCACCCGCACCTCGCGCAAATAGGCTCAAGTCTTGATCTCAATTACTATGCCTGTCACCATCTTGTTTCTAATACATAATCAGGGATTGTAGCGTGCAAAGTAGTCGTTTTTACCCAACAAATCATTTAAGTTTATTTTTGATTTTCATGCTTGCTCTGAGCAGCAGTGGTTGCGCCACATTCAATGAAGACAGAGATGCCAGTGATCCCTTTGAAGCTTATAACCGCACGATTTATCGCTTCAATGAAACCCTGGATAAGACGGTGCTGAAACCCGTTGCAAAAGGCTATGGAAAAGTAATCCCCAGCCCGGTTAAAAAAGGTATCAGAAATATTTTTAGCCATTTGGGCGATGTACTGGTTCTCGCCAATGATTTATTGCAACTAAAGATTGGTCAGGCAAGTTCTGATTTCTCGCGCCTGTTTGTTAATTCTACCGTTGGCTTGTTCGGGCTCATTGATGTGGCCTCCAGCTGGGACATACCCAAACACAATGAGGATTTTGGCCAAACACTAGGCCACTGGGGCTTTGGCAGTGGTCCCTATCTGGTACTGCCCATCCTTGGTCCTACTACTTTCCGTGATGGCATTGGCCTTGTACCCGAATATAAAATAGACCCCGTACTCGACATTAAAGACTCGACCCCACGCTATGGTGCAGTTGTCCTTCGAGGGGTAGATACCCGGGCCAAACTGTTAAAAGCCAGCCGGGTGCTAGAAGATGCAGCACTAGACCCTTATGTTTTTCTGCGTGACGCTTATCTACAACGGCGACAAAGCCTGGTCTATGACGGTAATCCGCCGGAAGAAGCATTCGAGGACTTTGATGACGACTTTGATGACGGTTGGGATCAAGAGCTGGACGGAAACTTTGAAGGTGAAGACTCGCCTGAACAAGAGACATCCATAGAACCATAGGTTGCAGCACTTGCATTTAGTCTCCCAAGCCGATTTAATGCGCCTCTTTAGACACCAATAAAATAAACATTTCTAATTTATGATCTGGTTGTCCCTACTTGCTGTTATTGCTGGTTTTGCCCTTTTGGTGTGGTCCGCCGATCGATTTGTCATGGGCGCTTCGGCCACTGCACGTAACCTTGGTGTCGCTCCTATCATCATTGGCCTAACCGTTGTTGGCCTGGGCACATCGGCCCCAGAAATACTGGTTTCAGCCATGGCGGCATGGAACGGAAACCCCCATATGGGTATCGGTAATGCCCTTGGTTCAAATATTGCGAATATTGGACTGGTACTTGGAATAACAGCTCTGGTCGCGCCGCTGGCAGTGCATTCTCAAACCCTGCGCCGCGAATTCCCGATAATGTTTGCAGTAATCTTTGTTGCGTTGATATTACTATGGGATGGTGAACTGACCCGACTGGATGGCCTGTTGCTACTGTTTGGCATGGCCTTGGTACTGTCATGGATGGTCTATATCGGCCTACAGGAAAAACGTAGCGATCCCATGGATGCGGAATACGAAGATGAGATCCCTAGCCATATACCCATGAGAAAAGCCGTCATATGGATCGTGATCGGACTTTCTTTTCTATTGCTCAGTTCCCATATGCTGGTCTGGGGAGCAGTGAATATAGCCAAATGGTTTGGTCTCAGCGATCTGATTATCGGCCTGACCATTATTGCCATCGGCACCAGCCTGCCGGAACTGGCTGCCTCAGTAACGAGTGCGCTGAAGAATGAGCACGATATCGCCATCGGCAATATCCTGGGTTCCAATATGTTCAATCTGCTGGCGGTACTGAGCATGCCCGGACTGATCCAGCCGGGAACCATACCTGCCGAAGTGTTGAGCAGGGATTATCCAGTGATGCTTGGGTTGAGTATCTTACTGCTTATTATGGCCTATGGTTTTAAGAAACCCGGCCGACTCAGCCGTCCAGAGGGCGCATTGTTGCTAATGGGCTATATCGCCTATATGGGCTTTCTGTATTACACGATCATCCGGTAAAGAATGTGAACGCCACACAAAACCTGGCGAATGGGGCTACTCTGAGGTCTAAATCCCTACGACTAAAACCACGGCTACCAAATCTTAAACATTAAACTTATAATCATTGAACAAATACGATAAAGACTATGAGCCGCAATATCGACGATAACAATCTGCAGCGTCTGGGCAAGGCGGTGCTGGAAACTGAGGCTCATGCCATCAGCGACCTGCTTGAGCGTATCGACGAACGCTTTGCCGAGGCATGTCGCCACATGCTTGCCTGTGAGGGACGCATTGTAGTCACCGGCATGGGGAAATCCGGCCATATCGGTGATAAAATAGCAGCGACTCTGGCCAGCACCGGCACCCCGGCGTTTTTTGTCCATCCCGGTGAAGCCAGTCACGGGGATTTGGGCATGATCACCGCCAAGGATGTTGTGCTGGCGCTGTCCAATTCCGGAGAGACCGGTGAAATCCTGACCATCCTGCCTATCATCAAACGACTGGGGATCCCCCTTATCACCTTAACCGGTGTAACCACATCCAGTATGGCCCGGGCGGCAACCGTTAACCTGGATGTCAGTGTAGCCAAAGAGGCCTGCCCACTGGGACTGGCACCTACCGCCAGCACTACGGCGGCACTCGCCATGGGAGACGCACTGGCCGTAGCTCTGCTGGAGTCCCGTGGTTTCACTGAGGAAGATTTTGCCCGCTCCCATCCTGCGGGTAGCTTAGGCAGACGCCTGTTGCTACGCATTGAGGATCTGATGCACAGCGGTGATGCCCTGCCCAAGGTGAGTGAGCAAGCCTCTGTCAGCGAAGCGCTACTAAAGATGACGGAGAAAGGCCTGGGAATGACGACGGTAATCGATGAACAGGGCCGACTAGCGGGTATCTTTACCGATGGCGACCTGCGTCGTCTGCTGGATCATGGCGAAGTAGACATCCAGAAACTGAACATCGCTCAGGTCATGCACCAGAACTGTTTTACCATCACGCCGGATCTGCTCGCTGCCGAGGCTCTGCGCTTAATGGATGAACATCGCATTAATGCCCTGCCTGTGGTGGATAATTCAGGACAACTCTGTGGCGCCCTGAATATGCACGATCTGTTACGGGCAGGCGTGGTATAGGCACAGGCCAATGGGGTATGATGTCAATTCATACTCGTATTCATTCTTAACGAAGAAAGACGATATTCGCAATGCAGGATCTGCTCAAAAAAGCCGCTGACATCCGTCTGCTAATATTCGACGTTGATGGCGTACTCACCGATGGCAGTCTCTACCTGGCTGATGACGGCCAGGAATACAAAGCCTTCCATTCCCGAGATGGCCATGGCATGAAAATGCTACAAGCCTCGGGCGTCGATGTTGCCATCATCACCGGCAGAACCTCAAAGGTCGTCCAACACCGTATGGACAGTCTGGGTATAAAGCATGTCTACCAGGGACAGATAGAAAAACTTCCAGCCTTTGAAGAACTCATTGCCAAACTCGGACTTAACGCCAAACAAGTTGCCTATGTAGGTGATGATGTTGTCGATTTGCCGATCATGACTCGAGTGGGGCTGGCTGTCGCTGTTCAGGATGCCCACCACCTGGTCAAACAACATGCCCACTGGACCAGCCCCAATGGTGGTGGCCGTGGTGCCGCACGCGATATATGTGAACTCATCATGGAAGCCCAGAACACCTTGCAGGAACAGTTTAAACCCTACCTGCAATGAAACGACGCACTCTGTTCCTTTCCCTGACCATTGCGATACTGGCCGTTATCAGCCACTGGTTATCACAGGAAACCGAACAGCTCCTGGTAGAGAGCACAACAACCCCGACCCCCGTTCGTAGCCCCGATTATTTTATGGACAATTTCAGTGCCGTCACCATGAACGAAAACGGTATCACTCAACATCGTCTGGAAGCAGTCCGCCTGGAACATTACGCACAGGATGACACCACCGAATTAAACCAGCCACACCTGGTGTTCTATGACAACAGTACCCCCCTGTGGCATATCACTGCAGCAAGGGGAAATATCAAGAATGACACTCAAACAATATATCTGGAAGGTAAGGTACACTTGCAACGTGAAGGGGATGCCCCACAGGAACTGCGGACCGAAAATATTCAGATCCACCCCAAAACCCAATATGCAGAAACCGATGCAGCCGTCACCCTGACCAGCCCCCAGGTTCAACTTCAGGGGGTCGGAATGCGAGTTTATCTCAATGATGAACGTCTGCAGCTGTTATCACATGTACGAGGCCATTATGTCCAATAAAGGAACGACTGAAGAGTGTCACAACAAAAAGCTGCACCTGCTGTTCGCTGCATTTCTGTTGCTACCCTTCACAACCGAGACCCTGGCAGCCCCCCCCGGGCAAGGGCTCCAGATTCAGGCCGACCGTGTTGATATTCAGCAGCAACAGGGGGTCAGCAAATATCTGGGCCGCGTAGAGCTGACTCAGGATGGACTTCAGCTACATGCTGATGAACTTATCATCTACCAGTCGGAAAAAGGTATTGAACGTATTTCCGCTCAAGGCTCACCGACAACATTTAACCAGGCTCCTAGAGCAGGGCAAACGGAAATCCGTGGTCAGGCCAATAAAATTGAATATCGGACTGAACAGGCAAAAATCGAATTTATTGAAGAAGCGCATCTATGGAAAGGGAATGACCAGTTCAGTGGCGCACACATCATCTATGATCTGGATAAAAAGCAAATTCAGGCCCATAGCGATAGTGATGATGAAAGCCACCCGACACGGGTAAGGGCCATTTTACACCCCAAAAAAGATGGACAATTGCCATGAGTCAACTGACGGCACACAAACTGGCCAAGCATTACCACTCAAGAAAAGTGGTAACCGATGTCTCGTTACATATCAATAGCGGAGAGGTTGTCGGTCTTCTGGGCCCTAACGGTGCAGGTAAAACCACCAGCTTCTATATGATGGTAGGGCTGGTTCCGTGTGATGGAGGCAGTATAAAACTCGATGATCTTGATATTACCCGCAAACCCATACATCAAAGAGCCCATTTGGGAATATCCTACCTGCCCCAGGAATCCTCCATCTTCCGGAAACTCACGGTGTCGCAAAACATCATGGCAATCCTGGAAATTCGTAAGGAACTCAGTAAGCAACAGCGCCAGCAGGCGCTGGAAAGCCTACTCGAAGAACTACATATCAGCCATATCCGTGACAATCAGGGCATGAGTCTGTCCGGAGGAGAACGCCGCCGGGTGGAAATAGCCCGCGCCCTGGCAACCTCGCCTCGTTTTATCTTGCTAGATGAACCCTTTGCCGGTGTCGACCCCATCTCGGTACTGGATATCCAGGCAATCATTAAACACCTTAAAGAACGTGATATAGGCGTTTTAATAACCGACCATAATGTTCGGGAAACACTGGGGATATGTGAGCGGGGCTATATCATGAGTGAAGGCGAAGTGATTGCCGAAGGCACGCCCCAGTCCCTACTGGAAAACCAGCAGGTAAAAGAGGTTTATCTAGGACAAAACTTCCGGCTTTAGTGCCAAAGAGCCCCTGAACAAACCTATGGCATCCCTGGCTTACAGACTCTCCAATAACTGGCAAGTAAGCACGACAAGTGCTATAGGTTTGTTATGAAGTTATGGTTCTATTGTAGATTTACCTATCATTACCTCTAACCGAACAAAAGGAAAAATAAAACATGTCCAATACTGCCATCAGTGCCAAAATTAAGTTAATATGAAACTGTCCGCTCAATGCGGACACCCCAATAAAAAATGAAGCAGTCACTACAACTCCGCCTCGGCCAACACCTCACCATGACGCCTCAATTGCAACAGGCAATTCGTCTGTTGCAGCTGTCTACCCTGGATTTGCGTCAGGAGATTCAGCAAGCACTGGATAGCAACCTGATGCTGGAGCTTGAGGAAGGCCAGGATGAGCCAGAAGAGCAGAAAACACCTGACGACAGCCCTGCTGACACGACTGCGGAAAGGACTGAGGAACTGGAACTTCAACCCACCACTATTCCCGATGAGTTACCTGTTGACAGCAACTGGGAAGACACCTACGACAACACCAGCCCTGCCACAAGTACCAGCAGTCATTCTGCTGATGATCGCCAGTTTGAAACAGGAGATACCACAGAGGAAGGTTTACGCGAAGGCCTGTTATGGCAGCTCGGCATGGTCCCGATAAGTGAACGAGATCAAACCATTGGTGAAACCATCATTGATGATATTAATGATGATGGGTTTCTCGCAACAACACTTGAGGAGCTACACCAATCCCTGCCAACAGAGATGGAGGTTGAACTGGATGAAGTCGAGGCGGTACTCCACACTATTCAAAACTTTGACCCTCCAGGAATAGCAGCACGCAATCTCCGTGAAAGCCTGTTACTTCAACTGCGCAGTATTGCCGAAGAAACCCCGTGGATAAATGAGGCCCGACACCTGCTGGAAGACTATTTCGACTTGCTGGCAAACCATGATTACAACCAACTCAAGCGCCGCCTAAAGCTTGATGAAGACACCCTGCGCAGTACCCTGGAACTTATCCAGTCACTTAACCCCAGGCCCGGTAGCCAGATCAGTAACAGCAAACCGGAATATATCACCCCCGATGTGTATGTTAGACGCACTAATGGTAGCTGGCGTGTAGAACTGAATCAGGAAGCCTCACCACGATTACGTATCAACAATCATTATGCCAGCCTGATTAAACAGGTTAATAACACTGGCGATTCCACTTATATGAAAAACCATTTGCAAGAAGCACGTTGGTTTATCAAGAGCCTGCAAAGCCGGAATGAAACCTTACTTAAGGTTGCCAAGTGTATTGTCGAACGCCAACGTGGTTTTCTGGAACACGGTGACGTAGCCATGAAAGCATTAGTGCTACATGATATTGCTCAGGAAGTAGATATGCATGAATCAACCATTTCCCGGGTGACCACCCGAAAATATCTACATACACCTCGTGGAATTTTTGAACTAAAATATTTCTTTTCCAGCCACGTAAGTACTGCAGCAGGTGGTGAATGTTCATCCACAGCTATCCGGGCATTCATCAAGGAAATGATCGCAGAAGAAAATATTGCCAAACCACTCAGCGACAGCAAAATTGCAACCGTTCTTTCAGAACAAGGTATCAATGTGGCGCGACGTACTATCGCTAAATACCGGGAAGCCATGAATATCCCGCCATCAAATGAACGTAAACGCCTGGCATAAACAGGCACCATAAGAGGAGAAACACACTATGCAACTTAACATTACTGGACATCATGTAGATATTACCGACTCCATGCGTGATTATGTCACAAGCAAACTGGAACGTCTGGAACGCCATTTTGATTCAGTTACTAACGTCCATGTTATTTTAAGTGTTGAGAAACTGCGACAAAAAGCAGAAGCCACCGTCCATGTCACAGGCGGAAATTTATTTGCTGATGCTGAAAATGAAGACATGTATGCAGCCATCGATGCACTGGTCGACAAACTGGACAGACAAGTTAAAAAGCATAAGGAAAAAGTTAAGGATCACCACCGAGGTGAGTCTTCATTAAAACACCAGGAAGTTGAATAATATATTCAACTTTAATAATCCGTGTCTATTTTACAGAGCTCTATTATGCACGTAACCAACTTACTTACCCCTGATCGTATCGCCTGCGATGTGACTGCAAGTAGCAAGAAACGGGTGCTCGAATATTTAAGTACGCTTATTGCCGATAGCAGTGACACATTTATTGCTGCAGAAATATTTGACAGTCTTATCGCTCGTGAACGACTGGGGAGTACAGGACTCGGCCATGGGATAGCAATCCCCCATGGCCGGGTAAAAAGTAGTGAAGAAACTATCGGGGCTTTTATCAAGCTTCAGCAAGGCATTGATTATGATGCCATCGACAACCAGCCCGTCGACCTGTTTTTTGCCTTACTTGTACCCGAAAACTCCACTGACGAGCACTTGCAACTGCTGTCACAACTGGCGACCATATTCAGAGATGAATCTCTACGCCAGGACCTGCGGGAATCAAATTCAAGTGAAAAGATTTTAGCGCTCATTACGCAGGCCCAACCCGAACATTGATATGTCTACCCCTGCCGTCACAGTTAACACCCTGTTTGAAGGTTATAAAGACCTCCTTGAACTAAAGTGGTTAACTGGTAAAGAGAGTGCGGAACGTTTAATTACTCCGGAAGACGGAAATACGACATCAGTGTCCTATATTGGACATCTTAATTTCATACACCCCCACAGTATCCAGGTACTGGGAGCATCGGAACTAGACTACCTGAAGGGTCTCGGGAAAAATACACTCTCCGACTCCCTGGCACATCTGTTCTCCGATAATACAGCTATGGTGGTCATTGCACTTGGACTAACGCCTCCGAAAGAATTAATTCACGCGGCGAAAAAAAATCACACTGCCCTGTTTACGTCTACACTTCCCAGCAACAAACTCATTGGCCATGTCAATTATTTCCTGGACAAATTGCTGGCTGAAAAACTGATCATCCACGGCGTCTTTATGGATGTTGCGGGTATCGGTGTACTTCTCACAGGAGAGAGCTCTGTGGGGAAAAGTGAACTGGCGCTTGAACTCATTACCCGTGGACACCGCCTGGTTGCCGATGATGCACCCGAGTTCACGCGAGTCTCACCCATTACACTACGAGGTAGTTGCCCGGAGTTGTTACGTGACTTTCTTGAAGTCAGGGGCCTGGGGGTACTCAATGTTCGCGCCATGTTTGGCGACAGCGCTATCAAGTTAACTAAAAATCTGCGGCTAATCATCAACCTGGTACCAACAGGTACACTAAAGCCCGCAGAAATAGACCGCCTCCAGGGTACTCAAAAATACCGCCACCTGCTAGAAGTTGAAGTTCCAGAAATTCAGTTGCCCATCGCACCCGGCCGAAACATTGCCGTACTAATAGAAGCGGCGGCACGAAATCACACTCTTTACTATAACGGCTATAATGCTGCAGAAGACTTTATTGAACGGCAGCGAAAGAAACTGGAACAAAATAACCCATGAAGCTTTTTATTATCAGCGGAATTTCCGGCGCAGGTAAAAGTGTAGTCTTACATGCACTGGAAGACCTGGGATTCTACTGTACTGACAACTTACCCGTTGCCATGCTACCCGAGTTTGCTGCAGAAATGGTTAAAAGCATGTCTAAACGTCATCATAGTGCTGCTGTTGGTATTGATGCACGAAATTCAAGCAATGATTTATCTGAGTTCTCAACGACACTGGAACAACTGGAAAAGGCTGGTATCGACTGTCAGATTATCTTTCTCGATGCCGATGATGCAACCCTGATAAAACGTTTCAGTGAAACCCGCCGCCGCCACCCTCTTACCAGTGAAGATATTCCACTGGAGGAAGCAATTCACCAGGAACGACTGTTGTTAAAGCCAGTATCATCCCAGGCAGACAAAACCCTCGACACCAGTCAAACCAATGTACATCAATTACGTGATCTGGTTAAGGTCAAGCTGGGCAAGGATGACACCGAAAGTATGGCGATACTGTTTCAGTCATTTGGCTTTAAGCATGGTATTCCGGTGGAAGCTGATTTTGTATTTGATGTCCGGTGCCTGCCCAACCCACACTGGAATAAGGACTTGCGTGGATTGTCAGGCCAGGATCCTGAAGTAGTAAGTTTCCTGGAAAATGAAACAAGCGTGGGCAATATGTTTGCAGACATTTGTCACTTCATCGAACGCTGGATACCGGAGTTTGAAGGAGATAATCGCACCTATTTAACCATTGCCATTGGTTGCACCGGTGGTCAACACCGCTCAGTCTACTTTGTCGAACGCCTGTCACGACACTTTAAAGATCGTCCTTCCAACACTCTGGCTCGACACCGGGAACTCCCATGAACGTAGGCATCCTCCTCATTACCCATGAGAAGTTTGGTTCAGTTTTACTACAAACAGCCCAAACCCTGCTCGGTCACAGCCCACTAATGACCGAAGTGGTCGAAGTCCCTTGTGATGCCGATCCAGAACTAAAACTCAATGAAGCCCGCAACCGGATTGAAAAGCTAAACCAGGGAGATGGCGTACTAATACTCACGGATATGTTTGGTGCCACACCTGCTAATATTGCCTCGAAACTGGCGAACGGTACCAACATCCAGGTCGTTTCAGGAGTGAACCTGCCCATGCTATTTAAAATCTTTAATTACCCGAAACTGGATCTTGATACCCTGCTCGAAAAAGCCATTGCTGGCGGACAAAGTGGTGTCATGTTGTGTAACTCCCCACCTATCAAATTATAAACGAGTCATATGTTGGAAAAAGATATTACCATCGTCAATAAACTGGGCTTGCATGCCCGTGCTGCTGCCAAGTTCGTTGGCCTCGCCAGCGAATTTAATAGTAATATAGTCTTGGCCCATGATGGCCGTAAGGTTAATGGCAAAAGTATCATGGGGGTCATGATGTTGGCCGCAGCCAAAGGAATGACCATTCAGTTATCAGCCCGTGGTGAAGATGAAGTAGAAGCACTGGCGTGCCTGGAAGAATTAATTCGACAGCGCTTTGGCGAAGAAAACTAGGGCGCAGCCAATTACTTGCCCCCTTCTACACTATAAAACAACAGCTATCACAAGATTTTTTCCCTTTATCATCTCCCCTTGCTACACTTTAGCTGGTAAATGAGAGTGTAGATTGTCCATGGCCGAAATAACTGAACAAGAAAAACATCAGGAACAGCTAAATCAGCTGCATACTTCCCTGCATGAAGGTTCCCTGGATCAGGTTCCCGAACTGCTGGCAAAGTTACATCCGGCCGAAATCGCCTCACTCCTGGAAGCGCTTCCTGTTGAAGATCGAAGTATTCTATGGGAACAGGTAAGCCCTGAGGTAAACGGGGATGTTCTGACCCAGGTTAATGATAGCGTCCGCGCCACCCTGATCAAGGATATGGCGTCTCATGAACTGGTTGCCGCCACTGAAGGGCTGGATACCGATGATCTGGTTGACATTCTACCGGAAATGCCAGAGGATGTTGTTCAGCACATTCTGGACAGCATGGATGCACAAAACCGTCATCGCCTGGAGTCGGTTCTTTCGTACCCGGAAGACACCGCCGGCGGTCTAATGAATGTGGACACCATTACGGTACGCGCAGACATTACCCTGGACGTAGTACAATGCTACCTGCAACAACTGGGTGAAATTCCGGCCACTACCGATAGTCTGATGGTTGTGGACCGCGATGGAAAGTTCCTGGGTCTGCTGGCACTCACTAAACTACTGACAAGAAATACCTCTCTGGCTGTCTCTGAAGTCATGAGCAGTGATGTTGAAGTTATTAGCGCCGATACCCCGGCCACCGATGTGGCCAACCTGTTCGAACGTCGCGATCTGGTAACCGCACCGGTACTTGATGATGCTGGTATTCTCCTTGGCCGCATCACCATTGATGATGTGGTTGATGTCATCCGCGATGAAGCCGAGCACTCATTCATGGGTATGGCCGGTTTGAGTGAAGAAGAGGATATGTTCGCACCGGTCATTTCCAGCAGTCGACGCAGGGCGGTCTGGCTGGGTGTTAATTTACTCACCGCATTTCTGGCCGCATTTGTTATTGGCCTGTTCGATGCGACCATTGAGAAAATGGTTGCACTGGCTGTCCTCATGCCCATTGTTGCAAGCATGGGTGGTATTGCTGGCAGTCAAACTCTGACTCTGACTATTCGCGGCATGGCGTTAGGTCAGGTAAGTAAACACAACGCCCGGCAGCTACTGCTTAAGGAATTAATGGTCGGAGTACTCAACGGTATTGCCTGGGCCATCGTCATCGCCATCGCTGCATTCTGGTGGTTTGACAGCATAGTACTTGGTTTAATCATCGCTGCGGCCATCATTATTAATATGTTCGTAGCCGCATTTGCTGGGGCCACCATCCCACTATTATTACGCCGGGTTGGGGCTGACCCTGCCCTGGCGGGTAGCGTGGTGCTCACCACTATTACCGACGTAATTGGTTTCTTCGCCTTCCTCGGACTGGCTGCATTATTTCTTGTCTAGGGAGTCTATGAATATTCCAATGAGTGAAGAAGCAAATAATGATGACCTTCCTGTTAGCAAAAGCCAGCTAAAGCGGGAGAGTCATGCATTGCAAAAACTGGGAGAAGCCTTAATTGCCCTTAGCTCCAAAAAACTGCAAACCATCCAGCTACCTGACAATCTCCAATCAGCCATCCATGATGCACAAAAAATAAAGAGTCATAGTGCTTTAAAACGCCAGCGGCAATACATTGGAAAACTGATGCGCAACATTGATGCAGAACCCATCGAGTCTGCGTTGGATAAGCTCCTAAACCGTGATGCCCAGTCCACAGCCAGACTCCATAGGATTGAAAAGTGGCGAGATCGATTATTGGAAGAAGGCGATACAGCCCTCAGTGAACTGGTTGGAGAATACCCCGCGTGTGACCGCCAGCAGTTACGGCAATGGATACGCAGTGCACAACGAGAACAGAAATTAAACAAGCCGCCTGCAAGTAGTCGGCAATTATTTCGTTATTTGCGCGAACTCATGGAGTCATCTTCCGGTGAAGATAGATCATAGATTTAATCTAAAAATGAACAACAATAATCCGTAATTTCTGACACCTTAATATCGAATGCAGCATTACCCGGCACTTCGAAACTTTCACCACCTGAAACACTCAGCCAATTTGAGCCTCCAGGGAGCAGTACTTCGACTACTCCAGACTGAATCTCCATCAACTCTTTCTTGGCCGTATTAAACCTGTACTCACCAGGCAACATAACACCTAAAGCTTTTTCTTCTCCTGTCGCAAATATAATTGTCCGACTCGTAACACCACCATCGAAGTAAATATTAGCTTCTTTTACCACTGAAACATTATCAAAATCACTCATACGACATCATACCTTTTAGGGAAGTAAACTTAATACTATGCACTGTAAGTTGGGAACAAAAAATGGAAAGGCACTCAGATCTATTATAATAACTTCAGTACAAATCACTCAGGACAAGCTTGTTCTCAAGCTATTTATTTTTAAATAACCTAATGTAATTATATAGCTAGACGGGTTGGTAAGCCATTTTACGATGTTCAAGCGCAGGAAACTTTTGCCGAATACCTTTCAGCCGTTCACGGTCAATTTTTGCAATAACAAAACCCGAACCTCGTGGAAGCCGATCAAGGACCACTCCCCACGGATCGACGATCATGCTATCACCATGAGTTTCCCGCGAATTAGCATGATACCCTCCCTGAGCCGAGGCAATCAGGTAAGAAAGGTTTTCAATTGCCCGTGCACGCACCAGAACCTCCCAATGAGCGCGACCGGTAATGGCGGTGAAGGCTGAAGGAACTGCTATAATTTCAACATCGTATTGAAGCATAGTACGGAACAACTCCGGAAAACGTAGATCGTAACAGACCGCCAGCCCCAGACGACCAAAAGGTGTGTCTACCACTACCGGAGCATTTCCCGGTTCAATAGTGTCAGACTCGGTATAATTTTCACCAGTCTCATCCAATGAAACATCAAATAAATGAATTTTATCGTAACGGGCAACCTGTTTTCCCTTGTCATTAAAGAGTAAACACGCAGCACGTATATGTTCAGGTGAGCCACTTTCCAGTGGGATCGTCCCGCCCACCAGCCAGATACCATGATGCGCCGCTTGTTCGGCCATGAAATCCTGAATTTGCCCAGCTCCCGCCTTTTCGCGCTGGCTTACATTGTCTTGTTCCGTCATGCTCATTAATGCAAAATTTTCTGGCAGCACTACCAGCTCTGCACCGGCAGTGACTGCCTGACTGATAAGTCTGTCGGCTTCTAAAAGATTCGCATTAATATTCGGGCCGGAAGCCATTTGAATGGCGGCAACATAACTCACTAAAAACACCCCCATCTAACAAAAAAAGATATTACCAATTTGTAATTTTTATACCTGCCCATAGAAGGAGCATAGCACTTATTTTCACTAGGGACAGCCTTCAATTCCCGTCTTTGAGTTTGGTAATAACAGGATCATCCCAGGTCCCAGTTACCTGATATTGGACCTTGTTGGCCTTTGCTATTTTTTTGCCAAATACTTGCTTAAAAAATAGCATAATAGCACCCAGTTGCGGGCCACCAGCCAAATAGCCTGCCACAGGCAAACTCCCTGTAACATCGGGATTAACAGTAACAATCTGATCAATGTCCTCTTTTTCCAGGTGAGTACGTCCGATAATGTCGATTTCTCCAACCAGTGTCTTGATTTTCACATTACTGGTTGAAGCATCACCCTTATCTATCTTAAAATCACCACTTAACCTACTAAAGTCCACCCCTTTACTAAACATATCGCTGAAATCAAGGAACAATCTCTTTGGTAAAGCCTGTAAACTCAGTAAGCCCAGCAGGCGAGCAGAACCTGGCTCCACCTCATCAAGATTGCCATTCTTTATCTCCGTGTGAACCTTGCCTCCTAATTGCCCCCAATAAAAATCAGCCGGTGATCCCGGCCAGTAGAATAACCCGCTACTGTGAGTTTTCCCTTTTGTGATAACACTAGCAGTATCCAATGTTTCCATCATTTTTCCAAAGTGACCTGACTCTAGTTTCCATTGAATTTCAGTACGGTTATTTTTGATATACCACTGTCCTGCTCCAGTTACTTTTATGGACGACCCAACCAGAAATATATCATTAATATCCATGCGACCTGCCCTATAACTGGTTTGGAATGCAAATTGCTCAAAATGCATATTGTCATAGCTGAATTGCCCAACCCAGGCAGAAATGGGAGGAAGGTTACTCAAGTCAGTTAACTCATGACTGTCTTCTCCTTCATGAGATATTACGTGCATCCTGTCCAGAACAATTTGTAATGGAGGCAGGGATTCATCACTACCTTCTTCTGCACCGAAAACCTTTCCCCACTCGGAGAGGTCTACCTCATCCAGCGCTCCGGTCAAATAAATAATATCTGTATCAGGAAGTTCGATTGGCTTCGCCCCGATATGCACGCCCATACGCTGTAAGTTAAAGTTTTCTTTATCCAGTTGCATATTTGTATTTATCAGATCATTGTAATTGAGTAACAACTGTCCATTTCTTGCACCTGATAAATACTGGTTTATCGTTAATTTTCCTGTCGTACTTTTAAGTTTCCCCAAGGGGTCCGGTAGATCGACTGCCATCCCTTCCAGGTCACTTTCAATGTTCAAGGTCGTTTCACTATTCTCACTATGAGGAATAGTCAACAGCCCATCCCAGGTGGTACGCCCATGCAGATAACTAAGAAAAGGTAAATCCAGGTTCTTGTCTAAAACCGCCCCCTTGGCATGACCTTCGGCAATGATTCGTGTGATGGCGGCATTACCGTGATCTTCCGTCGTAATCGCCAGCGATGCAGGCTCTGCAAAAATGTGCGCATTGAGCTGCTCACTTTCGAAATCTGTATCATCAAAGTCCACTTTCCCTGAAAGTTGGGTCAATTCAACCCCTTCAACAACTTGAAACTTATTATTATCAAGATATATATGTCCAACCACATGAGTGCCACGGTGTTTTTTCTCCTTCGCGGCCAGCGGAATATCAAGAGTAACTTCCACCTGACTCTCTCCACTAGTCTTAAATGATGACAAGGTTTCCGTTAATGGTTCGATCAAAGGTGACTCAATGACAAATTTCAACACATCAGCAAGGGGTCCCTGAGCCTCTGCCGTTATGCCCAGCCGGGCCGTTTTAAATCGAGGAATAGAGATTTGACTGTTACGAATATGGCTATCAAATATCCAGGCCGAATTAACAGAAATATTCATCCCATCCCCTTCGAACACAACCTCAGATTCCACATCTGTTAAGCGGGGCCAACCTTCCATATAATCCAGTTCAAGATCATCCGTGGTGAATGCCGCCTCAAAACGTCCTTGTTTATCGGCGAAAGGAAAGGACTTAACGGGACCATGAAATATGATTCCACCAGCTAATATCCGACCATGTCTGAAGGCCTGCTCTAACCACTCCACCAAAGAGTCCTTCATAATCGATGTTGGGTAATAAGTATGGACACCTTCTGCCCGGCCATCCTGAAATTCCCCACGGAGATCTATGTAAGGGATGCCAGACTCCGGCAGTGCCAGTGTCAAACCAAGTTGTGCATTAATATCGGTATTACGCGCATGAATACTATCTGAATTCAACTGCCAGCCCGTTCCGATTTTCTGTGCCTTGAGCACTCCCTCCAAAGTAGAAAACTCTACTGGGGTACGAAACAGTCCAGGAAATTCAATCAGCGTATCCTTACTATCCAGATTTAATACTAAATTTAAACCATCAAACTGGAAGTCACCGTCAAGTCCACTGAGGCCTGGCAGCTTTTCCCATGCCAACATACCAGCATTGTCGAAATCAGTGCGCGCACGAAAGGTTCCATCGGAATGATATTCCAAACCTACATTTTTGAATTCGCCATAAGGAGAAATTGAACGCAAACGTTCTAGTTGATCTTTTTCCAGACCAGGAATAAATATGGCCAAGGCAGCAACATCTTCCATTTTCAGATAATTAGACAACAATCGTCCACTTTTATCTTTATCTGATTTCTCTAACTGCACGTGAGTGGGAAGCCAGGAATGGCCATCACGTTCTAATTGTGAAATATTGACATCCACGTTCCAGTATTCATTTTCATGTTGCAGGGCAAGCTGGCCACTGACGCGATTAATAATAACGGGTTCGACTGATTGCCTGGTTAGCTTCAAATCACGAATCGAAAACTCACCTTCTCCAGAGTATAACTTTCCTTCTTTCCAGTGGGACCAAAGTCGAGTATTCATACCCCCCTGCTTAATCCCGGTACCCTTCAAAAATGAAGCAGGTAGCCAGTCAAAAGAACGTAGCCCCTTAGCCTTCGCATAGACATCGCCCTGCCAGTCACTGGACCTCTGTACATCACCACTGATATCTAGCGCTATCTGTAATTCTTCACCGATATGGGCCGGTAATTTAGCACTACCATTTAATTGATGTCGATCACCGCTATTGCGCAGTTCTAAATTAACATCCTCAAAAATTAATTCCGGACTATTGGCCAAGTTGTCATGCCATTCCAGTCGACTATCCCCAATGGCCAGGTTTTTCTGCGACAACAGCCATGTAACAAGCTGACTCTCTCTCAGGTTTTTTTGTTTTGTTTTTTTAACCGGAAGCACTACTCCCTGCAACAAAAAACTACCGTCAGTTCGGCGTTCCAACTGCAAGCGGACACCTAGCACTGTCAGTTTACCAAAGGTAAACTTTTGCCTACGCAAAGACGCAATAATATCCAGACTAATATGTGCTTCAGTAAAGCGAGCAATAGTCTGTTCGCCGGGCTTATCCAACAAACGGACATTCTTAAAAATCAGGCTGGGAGAAATGCCTATCAAGCGGGCATCCAGGGAGGAAATTTTTACCGGTTGACCAATATACTCACTAATTTTTAGCTCAACCTGAGAATGATAGCTTTCCACCCTTGGTAAGGCAATCCGAGCCAGCACAAGTATCACTGCCGTTACAATGATCACGGTCACCGTGCTATACCACAGTAAAGAACCTATCCTCGCAGTGATTTTCCTGCTCTGCAAATGACACCTACTTGTGATGGAAACTCGTGTTAGTGATTAAAGCAGTTATCAGTCATAAGTAACTAATCACTACCTATCCAGCAATACTTAACTATGTAGCTATTGTTGTAAGGTCACATTAAGACCACGTCAAACTGTTCCTGAGTATAAAGTGATTCCACCTGAAGTTTGATGGGTCGGCCAATAAATTCTTCCAGGTCGGCCAGGCTAGTTGATTCTTCATCAACCAGCAAATCAATAACTTCCTGGGAGGCAAGCACTAATAACTGTTGCGCATCAAACTGGCGTGCTTCACGCAAAATCTCACGAAATATTTCAAAACAAACCGTCTCGGGTGTTTTTATACTTCCACGTTCATTACAGGTTGGACATGACTCACATAAAACGTGCTCCAGACTCTCACGGGTTCGCTTACGTGTCATCTCAACCAAACCAAGAGATGACACACCACTGATACTTGTCTTGGCGTGATCCCGTTCCAGCATTCTTTCCAGGGCTCGTAACACCTGCCGTCTATGTTCTGTATCTTCCATATCGATAAAATCCAGAATAATAATACCACCCAGGTTGCGCAACCTTAATTGTCGAGCAATAGCCTGAGTAGCCTCCAGGTTGGTTTTAAAGATAGTCTCTTCCAGATTGCGATGACCGACAAAGGCTCCTGTATTAACATCTACCGTTGTCATCGCTTCAGTCTGATCAATAATCAGATAACCACCAGACTTTAGTTGTACTTTTCGTTCCAGTGCCTTCTGAATCTCATCCTCTACACCATAGATATCAAAAATAGGACGTTCTCCGGCATAGAGTTCGATTCGTGCCGCCAGCTCGGGAATAAATTTATCTGCAAACTTGGCCACCCGTTGATAAGTTTCGCGAGAATCGATACGTACTTTTTCAATTTCTGCGCCAACTAAATCACGCATGGTCCGCATCACCAGCCCCAGGTCTTCATGGATTAGCATAGGTGCTGGTTCATTAACTACTCGTTCCTGGATCGCATTCCATAGTTTTTCGAGGAAAAACATATCCTTTCGGATTGCCTCTTCTTCTACATTTTCAGCAACGGTGCGAACGATATACCCGCCGGGAATAAGATTATTGGCATTGGCCTTAACTATGTCCTTTAATCGCTGGCGTTCTAACTCATCTTCAATTTTTTGTGAAATACCTAAATGAGAAGCACCCGGCATAAATACTAAATAACGGGCAGGGATCGAAATATGGGTAGTCAGCCTCGCACCCTTGGTACCCAAAGGATCTTTTACCACTTGAACCAGTATTTCCTGCCCTTCGTGTAACAGACTGGTAATATTATCGTTGGACTTTCGCTCGTGAGTTCCGGCGTCACTATCATTACCGCTATCACTTTCAATCAAAATATCTGAAGCATGCAAAAAAGCAGTGCGGTCAAGGCCGGCATCAATGAAGGCCGCCTGCATCCCCGGCAAGACACGACACACTCGTCCTTTATAAATATTGCCCACCAGCCCCCTTTTACTGGCGCGCTCGATATGCACTTCTTGCAACACGCCATTTTCGACAAAGGCGATACGTGTCTCATGAGGTGTTACATTAATTAGTAATTCTTCGCTCATATTATTAATCTTATATTAGTCTGAGAATCTGACATGTACCGGGGCTAAATGTTCAGAATATTCTCGAATACCGGAATCACTGCCCAGCGTTTTACAAAACCTGGGGAGCCCCTAGATATCATACAAAGCCAATAATTCTGATGTTTCAAACAAGGGTAAACCCATTACTCCCGAATAACTGCCTTCCAGTCGTTCAATAAAAATCGCCGCTTTTCCCTGAATACCATAACCGCCGGCCTTATCACCCGGCTCACCCGTATTCCAATAAACTTCCCGCTCTTCATGACTGGTAGCACGAAAACTCACATTATTGACACTCAGACGGCTGGCTACCTGTCCATCGGCACCCATCAGTGCTATTGCAGTATACACTTGATGGGTGGTGGCAGAGAGCTGTTCCAACATCGCCAGGCCTTCGACCTTATCACGGGGTTTTCCTAATACTCTACCTTCATGTACCACAATGGTATCGGCACCCAACACCAATGCCGGGTCATCAGCATCTAGCAAGGCTCGACCAGCACTGGCCTTGGCCATCGCCAGACGCAGTACAAATGCCTCAGGGAGCTCACCCGCTAACAGTTGCTCGGGGACATCTACAGATAACAGTTGATAATTGACCCCTATCTGCTCCAGTAACTCTCGGCGCCGTGGCGAAGCAGAAGCAAGATAAATATATTTAGAACTAGCAGACATCATCGTGGTTTTTATTTTCAGGTTTTTTGTCGCTTATCACTTTAAATTTTCACCCGGTATATTGAGTCTGCCCTACCGATGATACGGGTGCCCCTGAATAATACTCCAGGCCCGGTATAGCTGCTCGGCAATGACGATACGCACCAGGGGATGGGGCAAGGTTAGCGGTGATAATGACCAGAGCAAATCGGCGCGCTGTCGGCACTCGGCCGAAAGACCATCCGGACCGCCAACCAGCAGGGCAATGTCCTGACCACCCTGTAACCAGTCCTGCATATGCCCGGACAGTTTTTGTGTCGACCAGCTTTTGCCTGTCACTTCCAGGGCCACTACTTTTGCGCCCTTGGGGATAGCATTTAAAATCCGTTCGGCTTCCTGCTGCTGTAAACGGGCAATATCAGCATTTTTGCCCCGTTTGGCCAAGGGAACTTCCACCAGTTTTAAACTGCATTCGGCTGGCAGACGTTTGGCATATTCGCCATAGCCACTTTCGACCCAGGCAGGCATACGATGGCCAACAGCGATCAAATGGATATGCATTCAGCGCTCCCCTAAGCCTGGCTAGTAGAGATATCCTGTTCGCTAACGTCCGGGGCATCATCACCCCATAATTTTTCCAGTTGATAAAACTCCCGGGTTTGCGGTGTCATCACGTGCAAAACCACATCGCCCAAATCCAGAACAATCCAGTCGCCTTCACGCTCACCTTCCATACCTAAGGGGGTCAGACCAGCCTTTTTAACTTTTTCCGCCACGCGACTAGTGATGGATTTTACCTGGCGAGTCGAGCTACCACTGGCAATAACCATGATGTCAGTAATGCTGGATTTACCTCGCACATCCAGCTCGCGAATATCCTGCGCCTTCATATCATCCATGGTATCAATGACCAGTTTCTTCAGTTCATCTATATTCATGCTCTATTTAATCTCACTCTAGTTAATCCAGGTACAAGCCTTCATCTTCAATAAATTGCCACACCGCGTCCGGCATCAGGTAGCGAAGTGACTTACCTTGCCGTACATGTTCACGAATATCCGTGGCTGAAATTTCCAACTGACTCACTGGCTGCAGCCACACACCACCAGCTGCTTGCTGTGCAAGTTCGGCACGGGATGAAAGACCGTGTGATTGCCACAATTTCATCACCGCTGATGCTTGCTCAGCTTGCAGATCCCAGCCCGGTCGATGAGCCACCACAATATGCGCCAGCTCGATCAATCGTTGCCACTGATGCCAATGCTCCAGACCGATAAAGGCATCCATCCCCAGCAACAAACACAAGGAGGTATCCCCCAGCTCTTCCCGTATCGAGGCCAGGGTATCCACCATGTAAGATGGTCCGGGCCGGTGCAGCTCCCGCTCATCGATGACCAGGCCGGGCTGTTCATCTATCGCCAGTTGCAACATGGCCAGACGCTGTTCACTGCTCGCCAGAGGTGCTTCCCGATGAGGAGGAATAGAACAGGGAAGCATGCGAACTTCTTCCAGCTCCAGGCTCTCTTGCAACTCAAGGGCAGGACGCAGATGACCAAAATGCACCGGATCAAAAGTGCCGCCAAAGATACCCACCGGACGTGTCACAGACAGCCCCTTGGGAATGCCGACCTATTGCCGAATATGACCATCACCAATGACGATATATTTCTGCGAGGTCAGGCCTTCCAGTCCCACCGGGCCGCGAGCATGGATCTTGTCGGTGCTAATACCAATCTCTGCACCCAGCCCATATTCAAAGCCATCGGCAAAACGGGTTGAGGCATTGACCATCACCGAACTTGAGTCCACCTCGGCGCAGAAGCGTCTCGCCCGGCCAATGTCCTCGGTGAGAATCGACTCGGTGTGACCGGAGCTATGGGCATGGATGTGTTCAATGGCCTCATCAAGGTCGGCCACCACCCGGACTGAAAGGATCGGTGCCAAATATTCAGTATCCCAGTCCTCATCGGTCGCCGCCTGGATGCCGGACAGGATCTCACCGCTACGGGCACAGCCTCGCAACTCGACCCCCTCGTCCTGATACATCTTACCGAGCTTGGGTAGCACTGCCTCGGCGACCGCGTCGGCCACCAGCAGGGTTTCCATGGTATTGCAGGTGCCGTAGCGCTGGGTCTTGGCATTGAAGGCTACATTGATGGCCTTTTCCTGATCCGCCTTGTCATCAATATAGACATGACACACCCCGTGCAGGTGCTTGATTACAGGCACCCGCGCCTCGGCGCTAACCCGCTCGATGAGTCCCTTACCGCCACGGGGCACGATCACATCCACATACTCGGACATGGTAATCAATTCGCCCACGGCGGCACGGTCAGTAGTCTCGATCACCTGCACCGCCTCGCGGGGCAGGCCGGCCTGTTCCAGACCTGCGTGGATACAGGCAGCAATGGCCTGATTGGAATGTTGCGCCTCGGAGCCACCGCGCAAAATCGCTGCGTTACCGGATTTCAGGCACAAGCCTGCCGCATCGGCCGTCACATTAGGCCGTGATTCATAGATGATGCCGATCACACCCAGAGGCACGCGCATCTTGCCCACCTGAATGCCCGAAGGACGGTAATTCATTTCACTGATTTCACCGACGGGATCGGCCAGGGCAGCGATCTGACGCAGGCCTTCCGCCATGCCCGAGATGCGTTCCGCATTAAGCTCCAGCCGATCCAGTAACGCATCATCCAGCCCATTGGCCCGACCCGCGTCCATATCTTTGGCATTGGCCTGCAATAGCTGTGCGCTATCCCGCTCAATGGCATCGGCCATGGCCTCCAGCGCCGTGTTTTTCGCCTGGGTGCCCGCAGTGTTCATCAGGCGAGAAGCCTGTCGTGCCCGCTGCCCCAGAGTCTGCATGTAGTCTTTGATATTCATAGAATATAATCAGTTTGTGAGTTTTCCTGCCCAGACGGCCAGAAAATGGTGACCGCACCCGCTACAGGGTTCGAACCCCTGCCATTAATAAGCTAAATTGTACCAGTTCATCCCAGGGCTTGCCCGGCATCCGGCCTTTAATCATACGGTCAATACGGTTGGCGCGGCGCAGCAGTTGTTGCCAACGACGCACGTTATGACGCTTCAGACCGGCCTGAACAAGGGGTTTGCGCTTATCCCATATCCGATGCTTACGAAACACCTCATCCATACGACTGCCGCTAGCCAGTTCATGGGAGATGGTTTCCAGGGTGCGAGCCTCCCGCACCAGCGCCCATAACACCAGCACAGGTTCAATGCCCTCACCGCGCAAACCCTCCAGCATGCGCACCGTGCGTTCGGCCTCTCCGGCCAGGGCCGAGTCCACCAATTCAAATACACCGTAACGGGCGCTGTCTGCGACAGCGTCCAATATACTGTCTGCATCAATGCCGCCCTCGCCATGGAGCAATACCAGTTTGTCGATCTCCTGAGCAGCGGCCAGCAAATTCCCCTCCACCCGATCAGCCAATAGTTGAGCAGCTTCAGAGGTTGGTTTTAATCCACGATCAGACATACGTCGAGTGATCCAGGCGGGTAGTTGTGCATATTCAACGGGCCAAATTTGCATGGCCGCTCCAGCAGTCTGCAGGGCCTGATACCATTTGGACTGTGTCTGACGTTTATCCAGCTTGCCACAGCTAATTAGCAACAGACTATCCTGAGGCAGATTTTCCGTATAGGCTTTAAATGCCTTGCTACCCGCATCACCGGGTTTACCACTGGGAAGACGTAATTCGATAATGCGCTGCTCGGCAAACAGTGACAGAGTGTCAGAAGCCACCGACAATTCACCCCAGTCGAAACCTGCTTCCACATGGAAAACCTGGCGCTCGCTAAAACCCTTAACCCGTGCTGCCGCTCGCACAGCATCGGTAGCCTCGGCCATTTGCAGTGGCTCGTCACCACTGATCAAATAAATCGGTAGTAATTGTTGTTGCAGGTGACTGGCCAGTTGATCAAAGCGAAGATTCATAAATAGGCAGTTTATGGCTTAGCTGTTATTGAAGAGTCTGTCAGCGATGAACTATAAAGTGAAGATCGTAATTGTCGCACCATTTGTTTAACCGCTACTTGCAATATTTCCTCTCGCAACAAATCCTCTTCCGCAGATTTTCCGAGAACATTACTACTATCAAAGCTATAGGCTCGGCTAATGCTCACCTTCTGCGTGGGCACTAGCACAAGCTGCTCGTCCTGAAGTGAAGAATCATGCATCGCTTCCTGTAAAGAAAATTTCAATAAAAAGTTCAACTCATACTCACTGGCAAGGCCGCTGGAACCCACACTCAAAACCCGTCGGTTAAAACGTGCTGATGAAATTTTCAAGATAGCAGAAGCAGCCTCCCGCTTAACCAATGTGCCTCCAGCAGCATCCAAAGCAAAGCGGATTTCCTGATACAGTGGTTCAGCTTCACTGACGCCGATCACATGAGTTTTCAACATTTGTTCAGGTAAGACCACTGGACCACGCAAATGAAAGCCGCAAGCAGAAAGTAAAAAGTAACAAGCGACAAGTGACAAACGAAACAACACGCTGCTGCAAACAATATTATTCAGGAATATTTTCATTTCTTGTTACTTTTCACTTTTCCTCTGGATGACCTATCGTTCCAAATGGATCTATAGGCCTTAACTTTCGACTTGTCGTTAACTGAACAGTTGCCTTTATTTAACGACCACATTCACCAGGCGCCCTGGCACCACGATAATCTTGACCACGGTTTTTCCTTCGGTGAAACGCTGAACATTGACATCGGCCTGGGCCGCCGCTTCAACAGCCGCCTTGTCCGCATTGGCGGATACCGCAATCTTGCAACGCACCTTACCGTTAACCTGTACTACCAGTTCGATGTTGTCACGTTTCAATGCGGACTCATCCACCACAGGCCAGCAGGCTAACAATACATCATCACCATAAGCCAGGCTCTGCCACAACTGGTGTGGCATGTGTGGCGCAATGGGAGCCAACAGACTCAATAAAATACCCAGGCCCTCACGGCGAATTTCATTGGAAACCTCATTATCGCCATCGTCCAGACCATGCAGGCTATTCATGATTTTCATACAGGCCGCCACCACAGTATTGAACTGGTACTTACCGAAATCAAAAGTGGCCTGCTTCAGTTGCTCGTGAATTTCACGGCGTGCAGTCTGCTGTACTTCACTGGCAGTAGACCAGTCGAAACTTTCCAACCCGTTTTTATTGGCTGCAGTTATTATCGCCTGGTGAGTATTGGCAAAAGCCCACACCCGTTTGAGAAAACGCGAAGCCCCTTCCACGCCGGAATCATTCCACTCCAGTGACTGCTCCGGTGGCGCAGCGAACATGGTGAACAACCGCACCGTATCGGCACCGTATTTTTCAATCAAGCCCTGGGGATCAACCGTGTTGCCCTTGGACTTGGACATCTTGGCGCCATCTTTCAGCACCATGCCCTGGGTTAGCAATTTATTGAAAGGCTCACTACTCTTGACCAGCCCCACATCGCGCAACAACTTGTTATAAAAACGGGCATAGAGTAGATGCAAAATCGCATGCTCGATACCGCCCACATACTGATCCACCGGCAGCCAGTAATCGGCACGCT
>DAOWII010000120.1 GCA_030640985.1 Chromatiales bacterium | reverse complement strand
CATCTCCCAGGATTTCGTCGGTCTCATAATTCCACTCAATGGTGACATTGCCTGATTTCGCTTTTTCCAGAAGCTGATCTGAAAGTATTTTTTCCGAGCGGAATTTGTCACGACGATGAATGACGGTGACGTGTTCGGCGATATTGGAGAGATACAGTGCTTCTTCAACGGCGGTATTCCCTCCACCGATAACCGCTACTTTTCTACCCTTATAGAAAAAACCATCACAGGTGGCGCAGGCAGAGACACCGCGACCTTTGAATGCTTCCTCGGAATCCAGACCCAGATACATGGCGGTAGCACCAGTAGCGATAATCAGGGCATCACAGGTATATTCGCCACTGTCTCCAGTGAGGCGAAAGGGGCGCTGGGACACATCGGCCTTGTTGATATAGTCGAAGATGATTTCAGTGTTAAAACGTTCGGCATGCTGACGCATTCTGTCCATCAACTCCGGCCCCTGTACGCCGGCATGGTCCGCAGGCCAGTTATCGACTTCCGTTGTGGTCATTAATTGACCGCCTTGCTCAACACCGGTGATTAACACAGGGTCGAGATTGGCCCGAGCAGCATACACCGCAGCAGTGTAACCGGCAGGCCCGGAACCAAGGATTAGTAGTCGACAATGTTTGCTTTCACTCATGTGATAAACTCCAGAATATCGTTGATATTGGGTAATTCTTTAATATTTTAGACTAGGTCTAAATGTTATGAAAGGTGTTCCTGGTAATTTGGTGAATGATACAACATGCGAATAGGTATTCCGAGAGAAGTTAAGGTATTGGAAGGACGTGTAGGCCTGATCCCTGCTGCCGCTGCTGAATTGGTAAAACTTGGCCATCAGGTATATATGGAGCAGGGTGCGGCTATCCTCAGTGGCTATACGGATGAGGACTACATTGTACTGGGTATTGTAATACTACCTGATGCCAGAACCCTGTATGAAACTGTCGAGATGATCATCAAGGTCAAGGAACCGCAAGCTCAGGAGCTGGAATATCTTCGTTCTGATCACCTGTTGTTCTGTTACCTTCACCTGTCCGCAGCCCCTGAGCTGATGCAGGCGCTGAAACAGATCGGACTGACGGCAGTGGCCTTTGAGACCGTCGAAGAATCAGGCGGCGAACTTCCCTTACTGGCCCCCATGAGCGATATCGCCGGCCGCATTGCCGTGCAGGTTGGTACCCATCTATTACATCAGCCGCAAGGCGGACGAGGTATCCTGATGGGGGGTGTGCCTGCCACAGAGCGTGGCAAGGTGGTGATTCTGGGAGCAGGGGTGGCCGGTGGCAATGCGGCGCGCGTGGCGGCGGCAATGGGTGCAGAAGTGACTGTATTTAATCGTAGCCGGGACAAGCTGGCCGCGATGCGAGATCTTGGAGGTAACGTAACCGCACTATATGCCTATGATGATGCGATCAGGCAGGCGGTACTGGAGGCTGACTTACTCATCGGCGCCGTCCTGGTAACAGGTGCCCGCGCCCCCCATCTGGTGAGTGCGGATACGGTAAAACAGATGAAAGCCGGTAGCGTGATCATTGATATCTCGGTGGATCAGGGGGGCTGTATAGAAACCACAAAACCGACCACCTATGCCGAGCCTACTTTTGTCTGGGAGGATGTGGTTCACTTTGGTGTGACCAATATGCCCGGTGCTGTGCCACGTACCAGCTCGCAGGCACTTTCCGCCGCACTTATCCCCTATGCGATGAAGTTGGCAGAAGTGGGTTGGGAGCAAGCCCCGGCACTGCTAAAAGGTGTTAACCTACGCGCCAGGAAGGTAATTCACCCCGCACTTCAATAAGTGTGTATTTAGAATAATGTGTATAATAACAATATGTTATTGAGTATTGTTGAAACTAAGGATTAACTTTTGGCCCAGGCATCAGAGAAAAAACAGCAACGAAGCGTTTCCGCTATACAGATCAGTCGTGGACTACGTGAAGTGGCACTGTATGTTTTTGCCGCTATCGCCTTTTATCTGCTCCTGTCCCTGCTTACCTATTCCCCGGCAGATCCTGGTTGGTCTCACAGCAATAGCAGTGAGCAGGTGAGCAACTGGGGGGGGATAAGCGGAGCCTGGTTTTCTGACATTTTCCTCTACTTGTTTGGTCACACGGCCTACCTGTTTCCTGTGATGGTGGCCTATAGTGGCTGGTTGCTATATCGCGGCCGTAAAGAAGAAAAACTGGATAATTTACACTTGGCACTGCGAACAGGCGGTTTTATTCTGACCCTGGCTGCAGGCGCAGGTCTTGCGTTTCTGCATGTGAAAACAGGAAACAACCTGCCGTTAAATCCCGGAGGTGTTCTCGGTGATGTAGTCGGGCGCGGACTGGCCAGTGCCTTTAGCTTTCTCGGGGCGACTATATTTCTGTTGGCCCTGTTCCTTAGCGGCGTTACCCTTTTTACCGGCATGTCATGGCTCAAGCTTACAGATAGAGTGGGCTTTTACACCTTGCGCCTGTGGGACCGGTTAGGCCGCGGTATCGATAGCATGCGTGACAATCTGGTATCACGACGTGCCCGCCAGGAGCGGGAAAAAACAGTCGAGGTTGCGAAGAAAAAGGTGCGCAAACGTCCACCACCACGGATCGAGCCGGTGGTATCGAAAAAACCGGAAATCAGTGTTCGCGAGGCCAAGGAGCGACAGGTGCCATTATTTGATGCCCCTGCCATGGAAGGTTTGCCAGCCCTTTCTTTGTTAGATGCTGCTGAGGTTTCCACAAAAGGGATGTCTGCCGATTCCCTAGAGGCCATCTCGCGTTTGCTTGAGATAAAGCTACAAGACTTTGGTATCGAAGTGGAGGTGGAATCAGTTCATCCTGGCCCGGTGATCACCCGTTTTGAGATCCAGCCCGCGCCAGGGGTAAAAGTAAGCCAGATCAGTAACCTGTCCAAGGATTTGGCTCGCTCCCTTTCCGTGATGAGTGTGCGCGTAGTGGAAGTAATTCCCGGTAAGACCACCATTGGACTGGAAATTCCCAATGAGAATCGGGAACTGGTGCGGCTGTCTGAAACCCTTAAATCCAAGGTCTATGACCAATCCAAATCACCCCTGACCCTGGCATTGGGTAAAGATATCAGTGGTAATCCTGCGGTAGCGGATTTGGCCAAAATGCCTCATTTGTTGGTGGCGGGCACTACCGGTTCCGGTAAGTCTGTGGCGATCAATGCCATGATCCTGAGTCTGCTATATAACGCCACCCCCCGCGAAGTGCGGATGATTATGGTGGATCCAAAGATGCTGGAGCTTTCCATCTACGATGGCATCCCACACCTGTTAACGCCGGTGGTTACCGATATGAAAGATGCAGCCAATGCGCTGCGCTGGTGTGTGGTGGAGATGGATCGTCGCTATAAACTGATGGCTAGCTTAGGGGTACGTAATATCACCGGCTACAACCGTAAGGTTGAAGATGCCATCAAAGCAAAACAACCTATCCCCGATCCTCTTTATCAATTACAGATCGAAGAAACCGAGGCCGACCGCCCGATGCTGGAATCACTGCCTTATATCGTTATTGTTGTCGATGAACTGGCAGACATGATGATGGTGGTGGGCAAAAAGGTTGAGCAGCTGATCGCCCGTCTGGCACAGAAAGCCCGTGCTGCAGGCGTTCATTTAATTCTCGCCACCCAACGGCCCTCGGTGGATGTGCTGACCGGTTTGATCAAGGCCAATATCCCCACCCGTATCGCCTTTCAGGTATCTTCACGAATCGATTCACGTACTATTCTGGATCAGCAGGGTGCAGAAACTCTGTTAGGCCATGGTGATATGCTTTACCTGCCACCGGGACAGGCGATTCCTGAACGTATCCACGGTGCGTTTGTAGATGACCACGAAGTGCACAAGGTCGTGGATGATTTGAAAAAGCGGGGCGCACCTAATTATCTGGAAGAAATCACCAATGGCATTTCCGAAAATGGAGATGCAGGCGTTATCGGCAATAGCAGTAGTGATGGTGATCAGGACCCCTTATATGATGAGGCAGTACGTATTGTTACTGACACCCGCCGTGCATCCATCTCCGGGGTACAGCGTCGCCTTAAGATCGGTTATAACCGTGCAGCCCGCATGGTAGAGGAAATGGAAGCAACGGGTGTGGTCGGGCCTCTTCAATCCAACGGCAGCCGTGAAGTGCTGGCCCCACCACCACCGAAAGATTAATGGTCTTTCTTAATGGCGTTAAAATTAAAGATGAACAGTAACCAGTTGTCAGGTATTTCAATAGTATCCTCGATGGCACTATTATTTTTTCTTAGCCTGGGTATGGTTGAGAAAAGTCTGGCGCAATCATCGGGTGAGAAACAACTGGATAACTTTTTCACCGGTCTCGAAACCATGCAGGCCGAATTTATCCAGACTCTGGTGGATGATAAAGAACGAATCATCGAAGAGAGTGAAGGGGTTTTGTTGATGCAGCGGCCTAATCGTTTTCGCATCGAATACCACCGTCCTTTCGAACAACTTTATGTGGCAGATGGCAAAAAACTTTGGCTGTTTGACAAGGAACTGGAACAGGTGACCGTACGCCCTCAGGATGAGAGTTTTGGCCAAACACCTGCACAGTTGCTCAGTGGAACGAAACCATTGTCTGAAAATTTTTATCTGGAGGATCTTGGAGCTCATGAAGGTTTGGATTGGTTGGAGTTGCGTCCCAAACAAGCCGATGCCAATTTTGATTACATTCGCCTTGCGCTTAAAAATAATGCGATCCGTGCTATCGAAACTCTTGATGGCCTGGGTCATACCACACGCCTGCTT
>DAOWII010000089.1 GCA_030640985.1 Chromatiales bacterium | reverse complement strand
TGCCTCTGGAATATCACTTTGAGCCAGGACACCCTGCCGATGGAGTTACCCTGGTGGTACCCATTGAGGCACTAGGGCAACTGGATGCGTTGAGGCTTGAGTGGCTAGTGCCCGGACTTCTACAACAGAAGATGATCGCCCTGATTAAATCCCTGCCCAAGCAATTGCGACGCAACTTTGTACCCGCGGTGAATTATGCTGAGGCATGTCTGCAAACTCTTGAACCAGAAAACCGTTCTCTGAGCAGTGCAATGGCAGAGCAGCTCTACAAGATGACAGGTATCCAGGTGCAAGAAAGTGACTGGTCACATCAGGACTTACCAGAACATCTTCGAATGAATTTCCGTATTCGAACTGAAGGAGAGCAAGCACTTGCGGAAGGACGTGAACTATCTCACTTACAAAACAGCCTGGCAGGTGAAACACGACAAAGCCTGACCCTGCACCCCATGGCCGAACTGGAGCGAGATAACATCACCCATTGGGATTTTGGAACGCTACCCGAACAGGTAGAACAAAAAAGTCATGGTTTAATACTTCAAGCCTTTCCTGCATTGGTTGATGAAAAGAAAAGTGTTTCCATCAAGCTATTTGAAAATCAGACGCAGGCAAACATATCCATGCGGGCAGGTATGAGGCGCTTGTTCATGCTTCAACTTAGTGACAAGGTAAAATATCTGAAAAAGAATATCCCTGAACTGAAACAGATGTGCCTATATTACAGCCCGGTGGGCTTGTGTGCAGAATTTACTGATAACATCCTGAGCGCCGTTTTTGATCGGGTCTTCCTGCAACAGTCATTACCACGGGATGAACAGGCGTTCATGGAACGCTGCCAGCAAGGCACGAATCAATTAATTAGCGAAACCAATACGCTGGCCAGACAAGTGACTGATGTTCTTGAGGCATACCATCAGCTGCAGAAAATAATTAAAGGTAAGTTAGCACCACATCACCTGCATGCAGTGACTGATATCAAGGCCCAACTTGATGAGCTGATCTACCCCGGATTTATTATCAACACCCCGTTTACATGGTTGCCCCACTTGCCCCGCTTTATTCAGGCCATGATCATACGACTTGAGAAACTTGACCAAAACCCTCAACGGGATCGCCAGCACATGATAGATATAACAGATATTCATCAGCTATATAAAGAGGCGCAAGCCAGAGTAGAGGGAAGAAATACTCCTTGCGAGACTCTGCACAAAAGCATGCATGAATCGCTGCGGGATATACGTTGGTTAATTGAAGAGCTACGAGTATCTCTGTTCGCACAGACACTGAAAACCAGTGCTCGTGTATCTGTTCAGCGACTGGAAAAACAATTGAAGGAAATTATTACCTCGTTGTAAGCACACCATAAGTGTGCGACAAAAAAATGACAGTGTCGCTAATGCACAAATCCAGTTTATTTCAAGAAATAATTCTGATAGAGATACCTATGTCACATAAGTAATCATTAAGTGAAAATACGCATAAAAACTAAAGGGATTTGACTATACTTAAGTCCAATTCAAGCTTTCACGGTAAAGTTATACAATGTCTTGTTTTAATGACCGCTTACTTCAGATTATCGATTCGCCTGACGGCAATACGGAACTTGCCGAAGCCGCGTTACTTATTGCCAAAGAAGAGTACCCCGGACTCAAGTTACCGGAATACCTGGGGGAAATCTCCCGTCTAACGGAAAACGTCTGTAAACGCTTGCCCTCCGGTGGTGCCTCAGCGGGCGATGTAGTAATGACGCTAAATGAATATCTGTTTGATATAGAAGGCTTCTCTGGTGACGTTAAAGACTTCCATGACGTACAGAACAATTTCCTTAATAAGGTTCTGGAGCAAAAGTGCGGCACACCTATCACCTTATCTATTCTCTATATTGCCATAGGCCGGAGCATAGGTTTACCATTGTATGGCATTGCCTTCCCAGGCCATTTCCTAGTCAAATATTCTGTTAACGATACAAATATAATACTTGATCCCTTTGCCGGAGGCCTGTCCCTGAATGACAATGAACTGGAAACCATTCTGAAGCATGTTTATGGCGAAAACTCCTTGCCCCATATTTCCCTGAAAGAGTTTATGTCCACCGCCAATACTCGGGAAATAGTAGTCCGCATATTACGGAATTTAAAACATATCTATCTACAGACAAGAAGGCCGGAAAAGGCAATTTGGGCAGCGGATAGAATTTTACAACTAATGCCTGACTTGTTATCTGAAATAAAAGAACGTGGCCAACTTTATGAAAGTTTGCATCATTATCAAGCTGCCGCTGAGGACTACCAGAATTATATTACTCAAATAGGCCCTTCAGCAGATGCTGATGCTGTGTCCCGTCGTTTATCCAAAATTCAGAGTACTTCACTTTCAAATTACTGGATACATTAGACAAATAATACCTTGTTTTCTCCCTTCTACCATAAAGCACCATGGTCACTCCTATTTAGCTGCCATTGACGAACTGTCGATTAAGGCTATCGTCATAAGTTTTCTTGGGTCATAATGTCAATAACGGTTTATCGGCATATCTACGACAAGCACTTTATTGACTGCCCGGGAAGCTTTGATGATAGATATTTATAATCGCCTCCATAATTTTGTCCAACAGGATCTCTGGCGTGAAGATCTCCGTGCCCGCACCTGGTGGGGGGCACAATGCATCCGTGGATTGCGTGTGATTCTGGTATTATGGCGCGATATCACCTCAGGCCAGCTGACTCTAAGAGCCATGGGACTGGTCTACACATCCCTATTGTCCTTAGTTCCTCTGTTAGCAGTAAGCTTCTCCATGCTCAAGGCATTTGGCGTTCACAATCAAGTACAACCTTTACTGGAGCAGTTCCTGTCTCCCCTGGGACCAATGGGCAAAGATCTGACTCTCCATGTACTTGGCTTTGTGGATAAGGTCGAAGTTGGTGTGCTTGGAACCCTGGGCCTGACCTTGCTGATTTTCACAGTGATTGCGCTCATCCAGAAAATCGAGGACAGTTTTAATTATGTCTGGCGGACTAAACGCAGCCGTAGCCTGCATCGACGTTTCGGTGATTATCTCAGCGTGATCATGGTAGGACCCGTACTGGTATTTTCTGCCCTGGGATTGACCGCCGCCATCACCAGTACCGTACTGGTAAAAAAACTCCTGGCAATAGAGCCCTTTGGTTCGGTAATGCTGTTTTTAAGTACTTTAATGCCCTATATTCTTATTATTTCAGCCTTCACCTTTGTCTATATCTTCGTCCCTAATACACGGGTTCACTTGAAATCGGCATTTATCGGTGCTGTGGTTGCGGGTATTCTGTGGCAAGTCACCGGAATAATATTTACGTCCTTCGCGGCATCTTCAACCAGTTATGAAGCGATCTATTCCGGTTTCGCTATTCTTGTCATGTTCATGATTTGGTTATACCTGAGTTGGTTGATTTTATTATTTGGCTCACAGGTAGCCTATTATCATCAACACCCGCAGCAAATACGCCGATTTGCCAGACAATTACGTCTAAGTAATCGCCTCAAGGAGCACGTAGGATTGTTAATCATGTCGCTGGTTGCCAGCCATTATGTGCGTGGTGACAAGCCGTTAACTCTGGACAAACTGGTGGCATGCCTGGAATTGCCGGCAGATGTCATTGACGAAATACTGGACAATCTGAAACGGGAAAATTTTCTCTCAGAAAATGCGGAAGATCCACCGGGACATCTACCATCTCGAGATCTGGAAAGTATTAGCCTAATTGAACTTATACATGCACTGCGCTGCGCCGAGGAACATATACACATCGTAGATGAATCACTACTGGATATTGCTGAGGTTACGCAGATAATGACTCAAATTTCTAACAATACCGATGAAGCATTAAATGGCCTGACGCTCAAAAATCTGGTGAGCAAAGAAACACTGGCAACATCGATTTTATCGGAAGAACACCTCAAGTAGTAATATCGACACCCTTGTTAGTGACAGTTGGTTCATCAACGATACTTTTTTCTTCCCCGATTTTTTCAGACACTTGATCATTATGGCGCCTCCGAACCACCCGTTGTTCATGGGTCGTTCGGGTATCAAGTAAAACCGCCTTCCTATCTTTACGTCGCTGCTGCTTTCGTCGTTGACCTTTTCTACGTTCGGGATGTGCCAGTGCACTTTTTGGTAAGTGCCTCTCTTCAGCTTCGATGGCCGGAGCAGGCTCGACATGGTCAGCCTGCTTTACCTCGCCGCTGGCACGGTTAATACCTTTCAAACTCTGGGTATTGATATCGTCGGCTGAGGGTGTAATCTTCATAGTATTAAATTCA
>DAOWII010000046.1 GCA_030640985.1 Chromatiales bacterium | reverse complement strand
GGTATTGCCATGATTCGTGCCTACCATGATGTCAGGAACGATGATGTTCGTAGCGAGATCCTGGTGCCTGATGCTGCGCACGGTACCAATCCGGCCACCGCCGTGATGTGTGGCTATAAGGTGAAAGAAATTCCCACCAATGATCAAGGTGATGTGGATATAGGTGCACTCAAGGCCGCTGTGGGTCCCCAGACCGCCGGTATCATGCTTACCAATCCCTCTACTCTGGGTGTGTTTGAGCGGCGCATCACTGAAATTGCTGCCATCGTGCACGAGGTGGGCGGACTACTTTATTACGATGGTGCCAATCTCAATGCCATTTTAGGTAAGGTCAAACCCGGTGATATGGGTTTTGATGTGGTGCATCTGAATTTGCATAAAACATTTTCGACTCCTCACGGTGGTGGTGGCCCCGGTGCGGGTCCGGTAGTGGTGGGTGAGCGTCTGCTGCCGTATTTACCGATCCCCATGGTGGGCAAGGAAGATGAAAGTTATCGCTGGCTGACAGAAAAGGATTGCCCTCAGACCATTGGCCGTCTTTCAAATTATATGGGTAATGTGGGTGTTTTATTACGCGCATATATTTATGCCCGACTACTGGGCCGTGAAGGCATGGAGCGGGTGGCAGAATACGCTACCCTGAATGCCAATTACATGATGGTCCGTCTGAAACAGGCCGGTTTTGAGATGGCCTTTGAAGATCGCCGCGCCACCCATGAGTTTATCCTTACCTTGAAAAAACAGGCTAAAGAGATGGGTATAACGGCCATGGATTTTGCCAAGCGCTTGCTGGATTATAATCAGCATGCGCCAACCACTTATTTCCCACTGTTAGTTCCAGAATGCTTTCTAATCGAACCCACCGAAACGGAAAGTAAGGAAACGCTGGATGAGTTTATTGAGGCTATGGCAACTATTCAGAAAGAGGCTGAGCAAAGTCCAGAACTGGTAAAGGCTGCACCTCACAGCTTACCGGTTAAACGACTGGATGATGTGAAGGCCGCCCGTGAACTGGATTTGATTTGGCAATCATCATAATATTAGTTTATGAACACACCTATTAATAAACCGGGTCACAAAGGTCTAGGCCATGTATTTAAGGCCTTTGGCTACTCCATGAAGGGTTTAAAGGCCGCGATTAAATATGAAGAGGCCTTTCGTCAGGAACTTATCCTTCTGATTATTCTGCTGCCCCTCGGTTTGTGGCTAGGTAATGATGGTGTTGAACGGGCATTGCTGGTTGGTAGTCTGTTGTTGGTGTTGATCGTAGAGCTGATTAATTCAGCCATCGAGGCGGTAGTGGACCGTGTTGGTATCGAACAACATGAGCTTTCCGGTCGTGCAAAGGACATTGGTTCCGCTGCAGTATTTTTAGCATTGATGAATGTGTTATTGATCTGGGGGCTGGTATTATGGGGTCATTTCTGTTCGTGAGCGCTACTGTATTCATACATATTCTATTTTTAGACACCAACCTCCTAACCAGGACAAACTACTGTCTGCGGACAAATAAATAAAGGAAAAAAACAACATGACGGCATTAATCTGTGGATCGATGGCTTATGACAATATCATGGTATTCCATGATCAATTTAAAAATCATATCTTGCCTGACAAAGTACATATGTTAAATGTTTCGTTTCTGGTGCCGGAAATGCGCCGAGAGTTTGGTGGCTGTGCCGGAAATATAGCCTATAATCTGAAACTTCTGGGTGGTGACCCGCTACCAATGGCCACGGTGGGTAGGGATTTTGAACCCTATGCTAAATGGATTAAAGAGTGTGGCATTAATGATAGTCATTTGCGCGTTGTTGAAAACTCATTAACGGGCCAGGCCTTTATTACCACGGATATGGATGATAATCAGATTACCGCTTTTCATCCTGGCGCCATGAGCTTCTCTCATGAAAACAAAATTGGCCATGCAAAGGGTGTATCGCTAGGAATTGTTTCGCCGGATGGTCGTGATGGTATGTTAGAACACGCGACCCAGTTTGCTGAAGCAGGAATCCCTTTTATCTTTGATCCGGGTCAGGGGCTTCCCATGTTTGATGGTGACGATTTACTGAAATTTGTTGAGCAGGCGACATGGGTAACGGTTAATGATTATGAAGCAGAGTTACTGGAGGCCCGTACGGGAAAATCCCCCCATGAGCTGGCAGAAATGGTTGAGGCGCTGATTGTTACACGTGGTGCTAAGGGCTCTTATATTTATACTTCAGAACATCGACTTGAAATCCCGGCTGCTGAGGTAAGTAAAATCAATGATCCCACCGGTTGTGGTGATGCCTATCGAGCAGGTCTTATTTACGGACTTATGAATAATATGGACTGGGAGACTACTGGTCGAGTGGCGTCACTGGCGGGTGCGATCAAAATTGAGCATCACGGTACCCAGAATCACCATTATAGCTTTGATGAATTTAAGAGCCGTTTCCATAAGGCTTTTGACTATCATATTGAGGGAATTTAACGCTTAGGAAAGCTATTCTATTGGGCGCAGATTTTACAAGTGGCGTCATTGCAGACAGGGCTTTTGTCGGGTTTCCCAATAAGGTTGCCTTGCGCAAACTTTATGCCTGCCTCCCTTACGTGATTTAATATATCTTCGTTCTCTACATATTCTGCAACCACCTCAATTTTCAGTTCATGGGCCAGATTGGTGATGCTCTTAACAAAAGCTGCATCACGTGGATCATGGGTCATGTTCCGTATAAAGTCGCCTTCGATTTTGACAATATCCACGGGAAAGCGTTTGAGATAATGGAAGGAAGAAAAACCTGAGCCGAAATCATCGATGGCAAGCTTGAAGCCTTCCTGTTTGAGTCTGTGCAGGTTTTTTTCCAGGGTGTCTATATTGTGTACCGTATCCCTCTCGGTAATTTCCAAAACAATATTTTCAAGCGGTATTTTAAATTTTTCAGCCAGTGATTTGGTTTGGCTAATGAACTCTCCCCGCACCAGGTTACGGGGAGAAAGGTTGAGAAAAATAAGTCCATGGTAAGAGCTGTCATGTATTTTCTGGAAAGCACATTCCATGACGACATGGTCCAGCTGATTGATTACCCCCATTTTTTCGGCGATCTCGATGAATTCGTGGGCACCCAGCATTGTGCCGTCTTTGAGTTTAATGCGGCATAGTACTTCAACGGCAGCGACACAATTATTCTGCACATCAAGAATAGGTTGGAAATGAGGGATAATGCGTTTTTCCTCAATGGCGTTGCTGATAATAATGCTCTTTTCACCAATGTTGCGGAAGATAGAGAGCACCTCTTCTTCAGTGGGGAGGCTTACCCGATTTTTCCCCTCAGCTTTTGCCTTATACATCATGTTATCGGCAAACAAAAAAAGATCTTTCATGTCTGTGGCGTGCTCGGGATACACGGCGACGCCAATGGATACGCTCCCCTTTACAGGGTTTCCCTGGGGATCAGCAATATTTTGCAGACTAACATAATCTATTACGCGTTCAGCGACCATTTGTGCCTGTTGTATATCTGCTTCAGGCAGGATGACCACGAATTCATCACCGCCATAACGAGCCAGGATATCATCGGTACGTAGCGATTGCTGCACAGTATTGGAAAACTCTATCAGGAACTGATCACCAAAACTATGGCCGTAACTATCATTAAGTGATTTAAAATTATCCAGATCAATTACAAGCAAGGAGAAGGGGTAACCATGGCGTTCTGCACGATGCACTTCATTGTCCAGCAACTCCCAGAACAGTCGCTGATTGTACAGGTTTGTCAGTGGGTCGCGGGTTGCATAATATTCCAGATCTTTGGTGTATTTATAGATGGCTTTAACTGAGGCAACCAGGTTTAGCAATGTTGAAAGTGTAGTGTCGATGATAAGTTTGTGGGTTTCATCCCGACCGTCATCGGTATGTATACTAATGCCGACCAGGCCATCGATATTATGACTCCCCAGTGCCATACTTTTTTGCCGTAATAAAATATCAGAATTATTTAATTCAAAGGGTTCCGCATCGGGTTGAGCTACATTATGATTAAAGTTTCCAGAGGTGAAGTCACCAAAGCCCTGTTCATTGGCGAGAAGTTCTTTGATGGCCATCTCCATGGTGACTTTGGCTTCCCAGGTGGGCGGGCGAACCCAGAATACCTCCAGGTCGAATTGTTCGTCATC
>DAOWII010000152.1 GCA_030640985.1 Chromatiales bacterium | reverse complement strand
TTACAGGCTGGCGATTGCAATCCCGACTGGACAGTTAGGGTATCAGGGACTAAACCTTATTAGTGTGATGGTTCCCAATGGGGCTATTGGTTTGCTGTTAACAATGAAAATATTGGAGGATGTACCCAGATGGACTCTTTATTAAGCCCTGGTATCGCACTACTTAATCGCCTGCGTTTTCCACTCAAATTCGGACTGGTCAGTCTGGTATTTGCTATTCCCATGGTGATTATGGCCTACCTGCTGCTCTCGAATGTCGCTGAGGAGGTTGACTTCCTCGAGCATGAGCACAAGGGTGTGGAATATATTATATCCCTGCGTCAGCTGGTGGAGCATGTGCCGCAGCATCGGGGCATGGCCAATGCCTATCTCAATGGAGGCACCTCCTTCAAAGAGAAGATCCTGGCCAAACGCACTGTGATAGACGAGAAATTCGATGCAGTTCTGGCCAGAGATAAAGAGCTCAATACGTATTTGAAGACCGGCAACAAGGTGGCGGAGCTTCAACGCCAGTGGTCAGCGCTGAAAAGCAACTCCATGAGTATGTCGGCGGCAGAGAGCTTTGCTGCCCATACGGCATTTATCGGCGAAATTATTGTTTTAATTCAACATGTGGCCGACACCTCCAGTCTTATCCTTGACTCGGGACTGGACACCTATTATCTGATGGACCTGATGGTGATGCGTTTGCCGGCCATGGCTGAGGCCATGGGCCAGGCCCGTGGCCTTGCTTCAGGGGCGGCTGCGAAAGGGGAATTAGTAGGGGCTTCGGCCATCAATCTGTCAGTATTAATGGATCGCTTTATGCAGATTGACGCAGCGATCAAATATGATCTGGAAGTGGTTTTCGGCGAGAACCCTGCCCTAAAAACTAAACTGGAAAGCGCTGAACGTGCCGTCTTTTCCAGTTCCGAGAAACTTAAAGACATGTTGGAGCATGAGGTGCTGGGTGCCGCAGCTAAAGGTGGGATCACTGTGGCATCGGGGGATGTTTTTGCCGCCGGCAGTAAAGCCATTGGCGATATCTTTGATCTCTATGATCGGGTGATGCCGGCCATGGATGAGATCCTGCTGGAACGTATCGCTGAAGATAAGGCCCTTGAAGCAACCATGTTTGGCATTATGGCGGCGGTATTATTACTGGCGAGCTATCTGTTTGTTGCCTTTTATCGTGCCGTGATGACGTCGTTGCAAGATATCGACAAGGCAACAACGGCTCTGGCGGCGGGTGATTTAACCATAAGAATGGAACACCGCAGCCATGATGAGATGAGCCGTATTGTCGATAGCTTTAATAATATGATATCGGGGTTCAGCAATCTGGTGGGCCAGGTGCTGAACTCAACGGCCCAGGTGGCCGCCGCCGCTGAGGAATTATCTGCTGTGACTGAGGAAACTAACCAGGGTATTTCACGCCAGCAGAGTGAGACCGAGCAAGTGGCGACAGCCATTAATGAAATGAGTGCGACGGTTCAGGAAGTGGCCAAAAATGCCTCATCTACTGCAGATGCAACCACCCATGCCAGTGAAGAATCAAGCAATGGGCAGACGGTGGTCAGTGAAACTGTCAGTGCGATAAACTCCCTTGCGGGTGAGGTGGAGAGTGCCACCGGGGTAATTCAACAGCTAGAGAAAAATAGTGAAGAAATTGGTTCGGTACTGGATGTGATTCGCGGTATTGCCGAGCAGACTAATCTGTTGGCACTCAATGCAGCCATTGAGGCGGCCCGTGCCGGTGAGCAAGGGCGGGGTTTTGCAGTGGTTGCCGATGAAGTACGCACCCTGGCCAGCCGCACCCAGGCATCAACCCAGGAAATTCAGGGAATGATCGAGCGCCTGCAGACAGGTTCACAAGAAGCTGTGAAGGTGATGGTCAGTGGTGGTGAGAAAGCCGGGCAGACGGTTGAGCTGGCGGCCAAGGCAGGTGAATCTCTGGATGCCATTGCCTCTGCAGTGCAGACCATAAGCGACATGAGCACTCAAATTGCCGGGGCTGCAGAAGAGCAGGCCAGTGTCGCGGATGAAATTAATAAAAACATTATTACCATTAGTGAGATATCTGATCAGACCTCGGCAGGTTCTCAGCAGACCGCATCATCCAGTGGTGAACTGGCCAAGCTGGCCCAGGAGCTTCAAATGGTGGTTACCAAGTTTAAGGTTGCATAGTCCTTTCCTCTAGAAGGTAGTGTAAGAAAGACGAAGGGGGCAATCGCCCCCTTTAGTTTGTCTGCGATATGTAAACGGCATATCGATTTTTCCTCTATTCTTTCGGTTTATTCTTCAAGATAGGTATAACCACTCAGGCCGGCCTGCAAGGTTTGCAGATAAAAAGCGGCGGTAGCTTCGTCCAGTTTTGCCTGCGCCACTTTTTGCCCATAGGCTTCAAGCAAGGCAGCCGGTTCAAAGTGTACATAGCGCAACAGATCATCGATACCATCACCCTTGTGGGACTCTTCCAGTTGATAAGCCCCCTTACCATCCAGCACTACATTCACAGAGTCTGTATCGCCAAACAGGTTGTGCATGTCACCGAGGATTTCCTGATAGGCGCCAATGAGGAAAAAACCAAGCAAGTAGGGCTGGTCACGATCCCAATGGTGCAAAGGCAGGCTGCCTTCTACGCCTTCATTGTCAACGTAATAATCAATACGTCCATCGGAGTCGCAAGTGAGGTCTTGTAAAATACCTCGGCGATCCGGTTTTTCATCCAAACGATGTAAAGGCATGATGGGAAATATCTGATCAATGCCCCATACATCTGGAAGCGACTGGAACAGGGAGAAGTTGCAGAAATATTTGTCTGCCAGTTTTTCATTAAGCTGATCCAGTGCTTCACGATGGGTGCGGATGGAGGGTTTTAGTTGCTTCCTGATTCTGTGGCAAATGGCTGCATAATACTGCTCCGTTCGTGCCCGTTGCTCCAGAGTGAGAGCTCCGTCGGAGTACAACTTTTGTGCCTCATCCTGCCAATGGGTAGCATCATGGTAGATATCCAGTACCGGCAGGGTCTCATCGGCCTGGTTTAAACGCGCCAGTGTCTGGCCAAGATCTTTCAGAACCTGCGGATCAGCATCTGCAGTGGGTGGAAGATTGTCCCCCTCGGGGACTGACTCCAGATCAATAACCGGGGCAATGAGCATGGCGTGATGGGCGGTCATGGCCCGGCCAGACTCGGAGATGATATCTGGATGGGGGAGCCCCTGTTCATCACAGATTTCCTTCAGGGTATGCACCACATTGTGTGCATATTCCTGCATCGTATAGTTCATGGAGCAGGGGCCATGGGAGCGGGTGCCATCATAATCCACCCCAAGGCCGCCACCCACATCCACCGTGGAAACCGGTACATTCAGATTCAGTAGCTCGGTATAAAAGCGAGCTGCTTCACGCATGCCTCGCTGTATGTCGCGGATATTGGCAATCTGTGAACCCAGGTGGAAGTGTAATAATTTCAGGCTGTCCAGGACCCCGGCCTGTTGCAGCAGGTCTACCACTTGCAGCACCTGGCTGGAGGAGAGGCCGAATTTGGATTTCTCGCCGCCGGTGTTTTGCCAGTTTCCGGCGCCGATGGAGGCCAGTCGAACGCGTACCCCTAATAGCGGTTTAATGCCAAGCTCACGGGATTCATTCAGTATTAATTCCAGCTCGGATAGCTTTTCCACCACGATATGCACCCGGTGCCCCAGCGCCTGCCCGATGAGCGCCAAACGGATATATTCACGATCTTTATAGCCATTACAGATCACCGTGCCACCGCTGGGTGTAACAGCCAGTACGGCCATCAGTTCTGGCTTGCTACCTGCCTCCAGTCCCACATGTCCCTGGCCCCCTGCCAGGATCTGTTCCACCACACTGCGCTGCTGGTTCACTTTAATGGGGTACACCGCCGTATAACGACCCTGGTAGTGGTCATCTTCCATGGCCCGATCAAAGGCATTAACCAGGGTGCTTACCCGGTCGTGGAGAATATCATTGAAACGCACCAGTACCGGCAGGGAAAGCTCGGTGGCACGGATGTCATTGGCAAGCTGGTAAAGGTCGATACCCGGGTGCTCAGGGTTGCGGTCAGGGCGTGCCAGCAGGTGCCCGTTATCGGCGATATCAAAGTAGCCATTGCCCCAATGGGCAATGTTGTAGGTGTTACGGGCGTCTTGAATGGTCCACATGGGGGGGACGATACAAGGTTAGGCTTCGAGGTTCAATCAAACCGAGTGGTCATCCTTAATTGGAAAAGTTGAAAGTTAAAAGGTAAAAGACAAAAGAATATATTATATTCCCCTTTAATCTTGAATCTTTTATCTGAGTTATAGAGGTCCCTATGTCGCAACTCCCGGATAACAACAATTGGTTCACGGAAGTTCATACTGCAGATGGTTCAGCATTTTCCTTCAAATTGACCGAAAAGGGAAAGCTCCATGAAGAGCAGACGCCCTTCCAGAAGATCGAGATTTACGACACCGAGACCTTTGGCAAGCTGATGGTCATCGATGGTTACGTAATGCTCACTACCCGGGATAACTTTCTCTATCACGAGATGATGTCCCACCCGGCACTGTTTACCCACCCCAACCCCGAGCGGGTGCTGATCATCGGCGGTGGTGATTGCGGCACCTTGCGAGAGGTGCTGAGACACCCCGGGGTGAAACTGGCTCAGCAGGTGGATATCGACGAAGGTGTTACCCGTGCTTCGGAAAAGTACTTCCCCGAGTTGTGCGAGTCCAACGATGATTCCCGTGCCGAGTTGCATTTTGTCGATGGCCTCAAATGGGTCCAGGAAGCCGCTCCGGGCAGTTATGATTTGATCATTGTCGATAGCACTGATCCCGTCGGCCCCGCCGAAGGGCTGTTCTCCGAGCCTTTCTTCCGCGACTGTCATAACTGCCTGGCGGAAAATGGCATGGTGGTGCAACAGAGTGAATCGCCGCTGTATCACCTGCCATTGATCAAGGACATGTATACCGCCATGGGTAGCGCCGGGTTTGTGGGCATGCAAACCCTGCCATTTCCGCAGCCGGTCTACCCTTCGGGCTGGTGGAGTTGCACTATGGCTTTTAAGGATACGGCCTTGAAGAATGTGGATTCTAAAGATATAGCGTCAAGAGAGTTCCGCGAGCAGGACAGCGAAAATCGGCCCTTTGAAACTCTGTATTACACCACTGCGATTCATCGTGGTACGCTGGATACTCCGCCATTCATGAAAAAGGTACTCGCCGGACTGAAATAGCAAACAGACTCACATCGCGGAAATGGTAATTAGGGCATATTATTAGAAGGTCTCCATAATTAAAAAGAACAGGTATGTTGTTTACAAAAAAAAGTGATGCGCCAAAATTAGGCTTAATACTTTCCGGTGGTGGTGCACGAGCGGCCTATCAAGTAGGAGTACTCAAGGCTATTGCCCGGTTGACCCCGAAAGGAACGCCCAATCCCTTTCCGATAATTTGCGGTACCTCGGCAGGAGCTATCAATGCTGCGGCGCTGGCGATCTATGCACAAGATTATCGCGATGCCGTACAACGCCTGGATTTCGTCTGGAAAAACTTTCACACCAAACAGGTATTCCGCTCAGATACCCTGGGGGTTGGCTTAACCACACTGCATTGGTTAACAGCACTGTTAACTGGAGGTCTGGGCAAACACAATCCGGTGGCCTTGCTTAACCGTAAACCGTTACGCAAGTTATTAAATAAATACATGCCCTGTGAAAAAATTCAGGCCTCCATCGATGCCGGCGTGTTGCACGCCATTAGTATTTCTGCCTCGGGTTATACCTCAGGGCAATCGGTCAGTTTTTATCAGGGCATCGAATCACTGGAACCCTGGGAGCGTGCCCGTCGCCTGGGTTGCCCGGAAGTCATTACCCTTGAACATCTGATGGCGTCGTCAGCCATCCCGTTATTTTTTGAGGCGGAAAAAATTCATCGCTAATATTTCGGTGATGGTTCCATGCGCCAGACTGCACCCATTAGCCCCGCCTTGCACCTGGGTGCAGAGCGCATTCTGGTTATTGGTGTGCGACAGGATGATAAAGATAAACCTGAACGGGAAAAAACAGAAGGCTACCCCAACCTGGCACAAATTGCAGGTCATGTACTCGATAGTATATTTCTCGACAATATGGAAGTGGATCTCGAGCGCCTCACGCGAATTAATAACACCGTCGAGCATGTTGCCAATCGTCACATCCGAAGAGGCAATGTTGCATTAAAACCCGTTGATGTATTGACCATCTCACCCAGTAAAGATATTGGTAAAATTGCCTTGCGGCATGCTCATCGTCTGCCACGCCCGGTGCGTTTGTTATTACGTGGCATTGGTGCCTTTGGTTCTAGTGGCTCGTCATTGACCAGTTATCTTTTATTTGAAAAAGAGTACACTCGCGAATTAATTTCCCTTGGTTTCAGGGATGCCATGAACCGTAAAGAAGAAGTGCTGGCGTTTCTTAACCAGGAAGATTGATATAAGTTCCCTTCCGGTACATGTCTTATGCATCTTGGCCCCCATAGGGACAAATCCTCTTTCCTCATCATGTCATGAATAACAAACATATAATATTTGTTCCCGGAAAAAACCCGAAACCTCCGGCAGAACAACATCGAAATCAGTTGTGGTGTACTTTGGTTGAGGGGTTGCGCAGAGCAGAACCGGATGTGGCTGATGATCTAGGCCAGTGTAATAGTTGCTTTAAATTGATCGCATGGAACCACCTTTACTATGGGAAAGATAAGGATATAAGTATTGATCCTCCATGGATTGATGTACTGCTTAATAAACACGGACCCACGCAACAAGATATTCAGGAAGCAAATACATGGAAGATAAAAATGGATCGATTTTTATACACGCTTGCCGATATGTTTCCCTTCCTTATTCCACTTTTTCCTGAGCCATTGTCCAGGACAGTGAAAGAAACCATGCGTTATTTTTCGAATGATGATGATATAGCCTGTCAAATACGTGAGTTACTAAAAAAGGAACTGAGGCCATTGTTGGCGAATAATGACAAAACCCTGGTTATTGGGCATAGCCTTGGTTCAGTCATCGCATATGACACACTCTGGGAACTCTCTCATGAAGAAAACCTGAAAGGTAAAATAGATTTCCTGACACTGGGCAGTCCTCTGGGTATGAATTATGTACAACACAGAATGATGGGTCATGGAGAAGAGGGGATGCAGCATTATCCATGCAATATATCACGCTGGGTTAATATTTCATCTGTGGGGGATATCACAGCTCTGGATCAAGTGTTTGCTGATGATTTTTCTGAAATGCTCAAGTTAGAAATAATTGATTCGATAGAAGACCATTTCGAAGGCGTATACAATTATTTCCGTGACGACAAAGGGCTTAACGTTCATCGTTCCTATGGCTATATGGTGAATTCGGTTGTGAGTGATATTATCGCCAGGTGGTGGCGTGATTAATCGTAAGTATTACGGAATACGTCATTCTTTTGATGACAAGCGATCCAGTCTCAGCCTTTCCCGGTCATCGAACAGCCGTTTGGCCCCCAGCCATACCGCCGCGAGGGTGCCAAAGCCGGTGCCGGCGGTAACTAAAAACATAATCAAAATCTGATATTTTACCGCTTCCATGGGAGGTGCGCCGGCAAGTATTTGGCCGGTCATCATGCCTGGCAGGCTGACAATACCTGCGGCAGCCATAGCGTTAATCATAGGAATCATTCCGACACGCATGCTTTCGTGACGGAGTTGTGCGATTGCCTGGTGCCAGCTATGACCTAACATCAGACGGGCCTCAATAATGGATTTTTGCTGCCATGCACCATTGCTCAGGCGATCCAGACCCAGGGCAATACCATTCATGGTATTGCCCAACATCATGCCCAGCAGGGGAATGGCGTATTGGGGTTGATACCAGGGGTCGTTGCCGATAATCACATGTAGTGCTATCAGAGTGATGGAAAAGGATGAAATAAACATGGATAGGGTGCCGACACCATAGCCCCAGCCGCCGAGAAAGCGCCGCTGTTGCCGTGACATCACTTCATACCCGGCTACCAGTAACATGATGATGCAGATAATGCTGATATAAAGCAGGTTGACGTTATCAAACAGATATTTCAGTACCAGGCCGATAAGGGCAAGCTGCGCAGTAGTGCGCAGTGCCGCGATGAGCAGGGTGCGGCTAATGCCCAGCTGCATACGGAAACTGAGCAGGGCCAGTAATAGAATCAGCACGGAGGCCAGTGCAAGATCAAAGGTTGTGAGGCTGATGAGATTCATGCGGCCACCTGCAATTTACCCGCTTGAATAATTAACTGTCGATCTGAAACCCGTTTAATCTGCTCAGGATCGTGGCTTACCCATAACACACTGATCTGTTGTTGCTGCCGTAATTGGCTAATAAGCTTTTCTACTCTGGTCACGCTTTCCGGATCCAGGCTGGCGGTGGGTTCATCCAGCAAAAGAATTTGTGGCTGATTGGCTAGTAGCCGTGCCAGTGCCAGACGTTGCCGCTCTCCAGTGGAGCAGCGTGCGATTTTCCACTGTAATACGTCCGGGCCAAAGCCCAGTGCCTGGAGTGTTTCCAGGTCAGGCTTCGGAAAATGATCTCCCACCTGTTCATGCCACCACTGACTTTCCGCCGTTAGCAGGCCAATGTATTGTCGCCATTGGCTCGGACTGAAGGTGATGCGGGGCTTATCTTCCAGAGTTACTTCACCCTGGTTTAGATCCATATCGGCAATAGCTCTGAGTAACAGGCTTTTACCCGCGCCAGAAGGGCCGGATAAACAGAGGCATTCACCTTTGTTCAGCTCCAGATTAATGGGGCCGATGCCGTTGCTTTGCAGGTCTTGAATTTTCAGAAAGGCCATGGAGTATCTCGTTTGTAGTGGATGAGATTATGGCAGATTCCCGAGATGTGTTCATACCGGGTGATTAAACGTGCAGGCGAAAAAAAGGGGTGTCTGTTTCCAGACACCCCAAAGACTCCTAATGGAGACATATACTACTTATGGAGAACTACTTATTGGTGAACTCGGGATAGGCTTCCATACCACATTCTGATATATCCACGCCGTTGTACTCTTCTTCCTCGCTAACACGGACGCCCATCACTTTCTTGATGATGAACCACGTCAGGAGGCTGGCACCGAATACCCAGGCGAAGATGCTGGCAACACCGATGAGCTGACCTATGAAGGTCGCATCGGCACTGGACAGGCATACAGCCATAACGCCCCAGATACCGACCACACCATGAACGGAGATAGCACCGACAGGGTCATCGATTTTCATTTTGTCCAGACCCACGATGGAAAACACAACCAGAACGCCACCAATGGCACCGATCATTGTTGCTAATAGCGGACTCGGATCAAGGGGTTGTGCCGTGATGGCGACGAGGCCAGCCAGGGCGCCGTTGAGGGCCATGGTCAAGTCAGCCTTGCCAAACAGTACACGGGCAGCAATCAGCGCGGCAATAACGCCACCGGCAGCAGCCATGTTGGTATTAACGAATACCAGAGCGACTGCATTAGCCTCTCCTACATCAGAGAGTTTCAGTTCTGAACCGCCGTTGAAGCCGAACCAGCCCAGCCACAGGATAAAGGTACCCAGGGTAGCGAGAGGCATATTGGCACCTGGAATGGCGTGGATTGAACCATCGTCACCATATTTGCCCTTACGTGCACCCAGTAGCAGTACACCTGCCAGTGCCGCCGCTGCACCTGCCATATGCACGGTACCAGAGCCGGCAAAGTCAACATAGCCTATGCCCCAACTTTCAGCGGTCAGGAAGCCGCCACCCCAGTTCCAGTAACCCTGGAGGGGATAGATGAAACCTGTCATGACCACAGCAAATGCCAGGAAGGCCCACAACTTCATGCGCTCGGCAACCGCACCAGAAACGATAGACATGGCGGTGGCCACGAATACTACCTGGAAGAAAAAGTCTGACAAGTTAGAGTAGTAAATGTCGCCATTAGAGGCGATTACATCCGCCGCCGCATTGTCAGCACTGCCAAGTAAAGAAGGTAAGCCGGGCCAGAAGGCGTTAATACCATCGCCAGGGTACATTAGACTGTAGCCCATCAGCATATACATCACGCAAGCGATTGCGTACAAGGAAATATTTTTAGTTAAAATTTCCGCAGTGTTTTTGGCGCGTACCATGCCTGCTTCCAGCATTGAGAAGCCAGCGGCCATCCACATTACGAGTGCGCCTGATACCAGGAAATAAAAGGTATCGAGGGCATAACTCAGTTCTACTACCTGATCCATTGTTTTGTCCTCT
>DAOWII010000023.1 GCA_030640985.1 Chromatiales bacterium | reverse complement strand
TTGCCGCCGACAAGCAGCAGGTGGATCCCGAGGAGCATTTCAACCGGGGCAAACTGCTGGCCGGTTCCGGGCTGGAAAATGCCTATACGCCGTCACTGCGTTTATTGCAGCAGGAGGCATTAATCCTCGAGGCTAGCGAGCTGGGATCGCTCAATGATTCAATAAAAGACTGCCTGCGTTGTGGTAAATGCAAACCCGTGTGCACCACTCATGTGCCCCGCGCAAATCTTCTTTATTCGCCGCGTAACAAGATTCTCGCCACCGGCTTGATCATCGAGGCTTTCCTTTACGAAGAACAGACCCGCCGTGGTATTTCAGTACGTCATTTTGATGAGATGAATGACGTGGCCGATCACTGCACCGTTTGTCATCGCTGCCTGAATCCCTGTCCGGTGAATATCGACTTCGGTGATGTCTCTGTGAACATGCGTAATATCCTGCGTGCTCGAGGACAGAAGCGTCGCAGCCTGGGCACCAGTGTGAGCATGCTGTTCCTGAATATTACCGATCCGGCGACGATTAAAATAATGCGCGCCGGCTTGATTCAATTTGGTTATGCGATGCAACGTCTGGCCTGGCGTCTGGCTAAGCCGTTGTTGCCACAGCGCAGAGGCAAGCGACCCCTGAGCACTACGGGCAAGATGCCGATCAAGGCTCAGGTAATTAATTTCATTGCCAAGCCCATGCCCAAAGGGCTGCCTGCCAGAACCACCCGTGCGATGCTGGGTGTTGAAGACGATAAGGTGGTGCCGATCCTGCGTGATCCGCTCAAGACCACTGAAGAGTCCGAAGCGGTATTTTATTTCCCCGGTTGTGGTTCCGAGCGGCTATTCAGTCAGGTGGGGCTCGCGACGTTAGCCATGCTTTACGACACTGGCGCGCAGACAGTTTTACCGCCTGGTTATCTCTGCTGTGGTTATCCGCAGAGTGCATCCGGTGACGATGCCAAAGGCAAGGCTATTTCCACTGCCAACCAGGTGTTGTTCCATCGTGTGGCTAACACACTCAATTACCTGGACATCAAGACGGTGGTGGTTTCCTGTGGCACCTGTATGGACCAGTTATTGAAATACCAGTTCGAGGCCATTTTCCCCGGCTGCAGGCTGATGGATATCCATGAATACCTGATGGAAAAGGGTGTGAAACTTGAGGGCGTACCCGGAGTGCAGTACCTGTATCACGACCCCTGTCATACCCCGATGAAACATTACAAGCCGGAGCAGGTGGCCTCGACGCTGATGGGTAAAACCGTACCGCTGTCGGACCGTTGTTGTGGCGAGGCGGGCAGCTTTGCCGTCAGCCGCCCGGATATTGCTACTCAGGTGCGCTTTCGTAAGCAGGAAGAGTTACAAAAAGGCATTCGTGAACTGACCGGTGACGATCGTGCTAAAGGCGGTAACGTCAAGATGCTTACTTCCTGCCCTGCGTGTCAGCAAGGTCTGGAACGCTATGCCGATGATACCGGCATGGATACCGATTATATTGTCGTTGAACTGGCCAACCGCCTGCTGGGTGATGACTGGCAGAAACAGTTTATCGAGCAGGCCAAACAGGGTGGGATAGAAAGGGTGCTGTTATAGAAGTAAATGCTGGTGGCTAACCGAAGGGAAGGTCGGTGGGCACTGCGTGCGCCACCCTACAAAACCCTATTTATAAGCTCAGCAGTATTAAAGTAGGGTGGCGCACGCAGTGCCCACCTTTGAAAGTTAAAAGCAACAAATGGGGCAGGTTTTTACCTTCCCCTTTTATCTGAGTCAGATTTTCTATGATCGACGTTATTCTACAAACCGGTGCCTTGATTCTCTGCGGGGTGCTATGGCGAATTTTCCGTCCCATGGGGCTGGGGGCCAATACCCTGCGTCGCAGCCTGACCAGCCTGGTCTATGTATTACTACTACCCGCTCTGGTGTTAATGGTGTTGTGGCGTGCCCCTCTGGGACTGGATACGGTGCGTATTGCCTTTGCTGCTACTGTAGGGGTCATTGTCGCTTTGCTCATTGCCTGGCTCTGGTATCGCCGTGGAGGCAGTAAACGTCACGCGGTGGGAGCGCTGCTGTTGGCCGCAGCCTTTCCCAATGCCACTTATATGGGTTTACCCATGCTGGAGGCCGTGCTGGGGCCCATAGGGCGTGATATTGCCATTCAATATGATCTGTTTGCCTGCACTCCCTTGTTACTGACGGCGGGTATCATGCTGGCGGCCCATTATGGCGGGGTACGCAGCAAGGAGTCGCCTTTCAAGGCGCTGCTCAAGGTGCCGCCGTTGTGGGCGGCGGTGATCGGCGTAGCGCTGAATGTTACTCAGGTGCCACAGCCCACAGTGATACTTGGCATGCTGGATATGCTGGCCTCCGGCGTGGTGCCGCTGATGCTATTTTCGTTGGGGCTGAGTCTAAGTTGGGCCGCCGGCTGGTGGCGGCAGTTCCCTCTGGTGTTTCCGGTGGTTGTTATTCAATTGCTACTCACCCCGTTACTGATATGGAGTCTGGCTACGCCGTTGGGACTACAGGGGCCGGTATTGACTGGTGTTGTGTTGGAGGCCGCCATGCCCAGCATGGTGTTGGGTATCGTATTGTGCGATCGTTTCCGCCTGAACACCGGTCTCTACGCCATGGCAGTGACCTTAACGACGGCCCTGAGCGCGATCAGTCTACCCCTATGGTTTGAGCTGCTCGCGTAAGGCCTCGAGGCGCGGCAGCACCGAGAGGTCATCCAGAGGAAGGCCAAGAGACTCGGCAGAGGCGATTAGTCATCCAGAGGAAGGCCTCGAGGCGCGGCAGAGACGATTGGTCATCCTTGCAGGGATTAAATCCCACAGGAAAAAATGCGAGTCACATGTAAAATGGATTTAAGCCGGGTGACGATAATGAACTACTTCACAGCGGTTTGGCTTTATTTTTGCTATTTTTGACTTAACTGCTTGTCGCCCCATCATTGGAGAAACATATGTTACGGAACTTCCTTTTAATTTTTCTGGGCTGTTGCTCGGCGCTCGGCGCTCAAGCAGAGACACTCTATGTGGTGGACATGTTGCGGGTGGGATTGCGTGCCGAGCCGGTGGGACAGGGAGCGCCTTTGCAGGTGGTTTCAACGGGGTCGGCACTGGAGGTGCTTGAGCGCACTGAGGACTACGTCAAGGTGCGCACGGTGGAAGGTAACGAGGGCTGGGTTGGTAAGGCCTACCTGGTTAAGCGTCCTCCTGCACGGATGCGAATCAAGGGGGTTGAGAGAAGCTTGAAAAAGGCCCGGGAAGAACTGAAAAAAGTACAGGGTGGTAGTGAACCCCTGAAAGAGGAAAACGAGAAGCTCATTGTTCAGGTAGAAGAATTAACCGGGCAGAATACGGAGATGAACAAGGCCCTGGGCGAGGTGTATGCCAAAAAGCAGCAGGATGCTTATATTCTGTATGGCTGGGCCGGGGCAACCATCGTGTTGTTCCTGTTAGGTATGCTGTTGGGCAAAATGCTTTATCGCAAGCGCGTCTCCCGGCGTTTTGGTGGTCTGGAGCCTTGAGCGCTGCGGCTTTAATAGCTGAGTTGTGGGGTTGTTACGGAGAGGGAGAAGGATAACGGACATGAATAGCCTCAATGGCCTCAAGCACTTCCTTTGAGAGTTTAACCTCAACACTTTCAATATTGCTTTTTAGTTGTACCATGGTGGTGGCACCGATGATGGTGCTGGTGAGAAATGGCCGGCTGTTGGTGTGGGCGAGGGCCATTTGTGCCGGGTCAAGGTCATGCTCCCGCGCCAAAGCAACATATTCGGCTGTGGCGGCAAGCGCTTGCGGGTTGCTATAGCGATTGTAGTCGGGAAACAGCATTAATCTTGCCTCTGCCGGTGCAGGGCCATCCAGATACTTTCCTGAAAGTACACCAAAGCCCAGTGGCGAATAGGCCAGTAGACCCGTCGCCTCGCGGTGGGCAATTTCTGCCAGTCCCACTTCAAAACTGCGGTTCAGCAGGCCATAGGGGTTTTGCACACTCACCACCCGTGGCAAATCCAGTTGCTCCGCCAGTTGCAGAAACTTCATCACTCCCCAGGGTGTTTCATTGGATAGGCCGATGTGGCGTATTTTTCCCGCCTGCACCAGGTCGCTCAATACCTGTAAGGTCTCCTCAATGGGAATGGGCTGGTCATCCTGCTCATGTGTATAACCCAGTTGGCCGAAAAAGTTGGTTTTGCGATCCGGCCAGTGAAGTTGATAGAGGTCGATATGGTCTGTCTGTAGTCGCTGCAGGCTGTCATTAAGGGCTGCTTCGATATTTTCCCTGTCCAGGCGGGTTTTACCGTTACGGATATGGGGTAGCCAGTCGCCGCCGGGACCAGCCACCTTGGAGGCGAGGATGATGTTATTCCGCTGGCCGCTTTTTTTCAGCCAGTTGCCAATGATTGTTTCCGTTTGTCCGCAGGTCTCTGCCCGGGGTGGGATGGCGTAGAGCTCGGCGGTGTCGATGAAGTTTACCCCCTGACTCAGGGCATAATCAAGCTGCTCAAAGGCTTCTGCTTCAGTATTCTGTTCACCCCAGGTCATGCTGCCCAGGCAGATGACACTGACATCAATATTGGTGTTTCCCAACTGACGATATTCCATGGCTTTATCTACCCGATTTAATGTAAGTGTATGATTTTAGTTGTTAATATAAAAAACACTTATAAAGTGTATGTCTTAAGGATACCTTAAGGTTCTCTGTCTATTTTTAGAATAGCATGAGGATCTTTTCTAGTTGTTAACTTTTGAGGAGAGATCATGAGCTGTAAGCCTGCGACCATGAGTGAGACTCTTGCAAACGAGAGTCTTTTAGATGTGGAAAAGCTGCAAGAAATAGATAAGCTTTGTAAACAGTGTAAATCTGAC
>DAOWII010000005.1 GCA_030640985.1 Chromatiales bacterium | reverse complement strand
CTGCCAAGGTATTCAATTGACTGTCTGTCACGATAGTCGCAATTTCGATGATCATATCCTGCTGGGTATCCAGCCCCGTCATTTCAAGGTCGATCCAGATAAGGTTGTCTTGCTGTTGTTTCATTCGTCGCTACCTTTATAATATTCGGTATACCATCAACCCACGATGCTTGCAGCTCATTCTAGCAAAAGCTAAGCTGCTGTGTTGTAAAGGATAAAGAAAACCATGAATGAATTCAGCTTGCTCTTCCTTTTTATGCTCGCGCTTGCCACGACAGTACAACTTTGGCTGCTGAAACGCCAGCGTGTGCATGTTGCAACACACCGACAAGCCGTACCCAAAGAGTTCGAGCAGGCGGTCTCCCTGGAGGCCCATCAAAAGGCCGCCGATTACACTCGTGCCAAAACAGGAGTCACATCCATAGAACTTATCTACGGGACCATTCTTCTCATTCTGTGGACACTTGGCGGAGGCCTGCAACTCCTGGACAATATCTGGCGCAGTTTTGAACTATCCCCCCTACTGACGGGTACCGGTTTCATGCTGACAGTATTCCTGGCCATGAGCCTGCTGGAGCTTCCATTCAGTCTCTATCGTACCTTTAACCTCGAACAACGCTTCGGCTTCAATCGTAACACCCCGAAATTGTTCATCATCGATAGTCTCAAACAAGTGTTACTAATGCTCCTCATCGGCGGCCCGTTTGCCGCCCTGGTGCTCTGGTTAATGAGTCCGTCAGAAGCTGATAGTGGCCGCCTTGCCAGGGAGAATTGGTGGCTTTATGTATGGTCAGTCTGGATGGGGTTTAGCCTGCTCATGATGTGGGCCTACCCTGCCATCATTGCGCCACTGTTCAACAAATTCAATCCCCTGGAAGACAGTGCCCTTGAACAACGAATTCGACAACTATTGGAACGCTGCGGCTTTGCTTATCAGGGTGTATTTGTCATGGACGGTTCACGCCGCTCCAGCCATGGTAATGCTTATTTCACCGGCCTCGGCAATAACAAGCGGATTGTGTTCTTTGATACCCTGCTCAAAAGCCTCAAGCCTGAAGAAATCGAAGCAGTACTAGCTCATGAACTTGGACATTTTCGCCGGAAGCATGTACTAAAACACATGCTTGTTATGGCCGCTATGAGCTTCATCAGCCTGCTGATACTTGGTGCACTCATTGAGAAAGACTGGTTCTATACGGAACTTGGCATGAGCCAGCCATCACTACATGCTGGCCTTCTCCTATTCCTGCTGATCATGCCCGTATTTACCTTTTTCATTCAACCACTCATGGCACGTACCATGCGCAAACATGAGTTCGAAGCCGATGATTTCGCGGCAGAGCAAGCGGATGCCAACCATCTAATCTCGGCGCTAGTAAAACTCTATGAAGAAAATGCCAGTACCTTGACACCGGATCCTCTATTCTCTGCTTTTCATGACTCACATCCACCCGCGCCAGTCAGGATTGCGCATTTGTCAGCCAAAACCTGATAATTCATCAATGATTAGGTTAATTGATCGGCAATGTCACCCTTGTAGCCCTGCATCGGATACCCCGATGACACTTGCTGAAATCAAACAATGGTTGACGGAGATAAAACAGTGGCAGGTTGATGAAATGAGCGCCACAATTAACCGGGAATTTCATTTTAAAAACTATTACCAGACTATCGCATTCGTGAATGCAATTGCCTGGATTTCCCATCAGCAGGATCACCATCCTGATCTCAATATCGCCTATAATCGTTGTTGCGTGAGCTTCAGCACTCACTCCATTGGTGGTTTATCTATTAATGATTTTATTTGCGCAGCAAAAATTGATGCTACTTTCACCACTGAGCATGGAGAATAATTATTTACTGGAATACTAACTCTCAGTTGCTGCCCTGCTTTCGACAACCAAGCGTCGTACCCGTTCATGACGAAGCGTAAACTGACACGTCAGCAAGCATGGCGAATCAAAAAGGTTCAGGAAGAGAAAGTAAAGCGCAGCCAACGCAAAGCCGAAGGTCTGATCCAGGAACTCCAGGAGAAAGAATTGGGTGCCGAGCAAACGGGCCTGGTTATTGCTAACTATGGGGCTAGTCTAGACGTAGAGGCCGCCGATGGAAATATCTGGCGTTGCAGCGTCAGACAGAACATAGATAATCTTGTCGTCGGGGATAATGTAATCTGGCAATCTGGCAGCGAGCTCAATGGAGTGATTGTTGCCTTGGTGACGCGGCAGAACATGCTTGCCCGTCCTGATAAGGATGATCGACTCAAGATACTGGCCGCAAATATTGATCAGGTAATTGTGGTGGCCTCAACGCAACCCAGCTATGACATCGATCTCATCAATCAATACCTGGTTGCCGCTGAGACCACAGGCATTAAACCCATAATCCTTTTCAATAAAATTGATCTTCTGACAAAAAATGAACGTCAGGTTCTGGAAGAAGAGCTTGATGTATATAAAAAGACGGGTTACCCAGTCATCTACGCCAGCACCAAAGAGAGAGATGGCCTTGAGATGCTGTTGACACAGTTACAACAAAAGACCAGTGTCTTTGCAGGACAGTCAGGTGTCGGAAAATCATCTCTGGTAAATTCACTCATCGCTGAAGCAGAAATAGAAGTTGGCGAGATTTCAGAAAGTAATGGGCTTGGTAAACATACCACCAGCGCCTCACGTCTTTACCACCTGGCATCCGGAGGCAATATCATTGACTCGCCAGGCGTTCGGGACTTTCGGCTGTGGAACATAACGCGAGAACAACTCGCTGATGGGTTCATAGAATTTCGCCCATTTCTCGGCAAGTGCCGCTTTCGTAACTGCCAACATATGCATGAACCGGGCTGTGCACTACTGGCCGCTGAGGCAGAAGGGTTAATTGATAACCAGCGTTTGAAGAGTTTTTACCGTATTAGCAAAGACCTTTCACAATAGGAGACTTACTGAGTTTCCACACCGGTGAGTTCATTGAAGACAGTGCCATAATCACCATTTTCTGTAGCCGACTGTTTACTTGGGGCTTTCTTTCCGATTTGTGCCTTTTTACTCTCAGCACCATAAGTAAGAGGCTTTAAGCCTATCGCCCGCTCAGTAATTTTATTAAGCACAATAATACTTATGCGCCGGTTCACCGGGGCATAAGGTTTTTCTTTAT
>DAOWII010000006.1 GCA_030640985.1 Chromatiales bacterium | reverse complement strand
GGACGACATAAGCTCAGCACTAAGCATGAAAAAAAATCCGAATAATATTAATTATAATAAGTATGTTTACTCGTCGATTCACTTCAGGGTTATTTTCCTGGAAGTTTAAACACGTTTACAGACTCCAGTAATCGTGCCGCGAACTGTACCAGGTTCTCAGTTTGAACAGATTGAGTCTGAAGTTCAGCTCTCGTTTTCTGTGTACCCTCCTGTATTTCTTCAGCCCGGGAACGTAACTCCATACTAGCAACGGCCTGTCGCTGCGAACTTTCAGAAATTTGACCTACCGCCGCTACCAACTCGGCAGTAGTTTTTCGGGTTTCCTGCATTTGTCGACCGGCCTGTTCCGCCAATTCAGAACCATCGACCACCTGACTAATAGTTCTATTCATGGTGGCCATGGTTTCGGCCGTTTCACCCTGGATATTATTTACCAGGGTCGCAATCTGTGAAGTTGAGTCACGGGAACTTTCCGCAAGACGCTGAACCTCATCCGCAACCACAGCAAAACCACGGCCAGCTTCACCTGCTGCTGCTGCCTGCATACTAGCGTTCAATGCAAGAACATGAGTCCGCTCTGCGATGTTGTTAATGATTTCTACAATTCCCTGAATTTCCTGGGAACGCTCACCCAGTCTTTTGATACGTTTTTCTGTCTCAGTAATGGTGGCGCGAATTTCACCCATACCATTTACTGTATTGGTTACTGTATGCAGTGCCGTTTCTGTGGATTGTGTTGCTAGTGATGCAGTCTGGTTACATACATGGGCCAGTTTTGCAATATCGTTCATGGTTGTACTGGCTTCTTCCAAATGGTTGATTGTCTGCTCGATAACCTCACGTTCATGGGCAGCCATATCAGATACCTTATCACCCTGAAATTTCACCGACAGGGAAACCTTTTCAACATTCTCGGAAATATTTCGAATATTGAGTAGTACTTGTGCAGTTTCCATTGCCATCATATTCATGGCATCGGCAATGGGGCCTGTTACATCCTCACTCACCGGTACTTTTACAGTCAAATCTTTCTTACTAAGATCAGAAGTTGCCTCCAATAAATCCACCACTGAATCATTCAACTTAACATTTTCACTTTCCAGGGTATCTACCATAGATTTCATCGCCGAGAACATTTCGCCAATTTCATCACCTTCATCGGCAACCTCAATGGTCGACATATCACCTCGTTGCATGCGCTGACATACATCCACCACACTATCAAATGCTTCACGAATCAGGCGGGTCAAATAGACACCCAATGTTGCAGCAAAGACCAGACTAATCAGTAGCAGAACACCAATAATGGAGTCGGCCACGATTTTGGTCGTTTCGATGACATCATCTTGCTCGTCGATAATCGCCTCTACCGCCAAGTGCTGTTTATTTAGAGAAATAAGGAATTCTTCGACCACCACCCGATAACCGCCGGAAGCATCATAAAGCTCCTGTCTCAATTTCATTGCCTTGTCGAAATCGGTTATGTGGCGCTCGATAAGTTTTGCCAAGGCTGCAGCATGGGTCATTCCGGCCAGTTCTTCATCCAGACTTTTGGGTACTTTCTTTTTATAAATTCTTAGAGGTTTAATTTTGGGGTATTCAACACCTACCTCATTGATCGAGGTTTCGAGGTCGCTGATTATAGTATTGTTATAGGGGTCATTCACGAAGCGGCTGTAGTGGTAGATACGTTCAAGCAGAGCAATCTGAATCATCATCGCGCCATCAGCACCGTCCCAGAGTTTGCTCAGCCCCGTATTCCAGCTCAGCATTTTGTTTGGCCGATTTTCATAGGCATCAACAGCCCCATCACCAATATTCTCCACAGCAATCAGCATATTCTGCAGTTGGCGAAAATTTCTTCTGAGTGTTTTATCCGCATGGTCGAAAGAAAAATAGGCATCAAACAACCGGTTACGACTCGAGAAATATTTATTCTGCTCACTCACAAATACTTCGAGTTCGGAAGCAGGAAGCAAACCGGAGGACTGAATCACATTCAATCCTCTTACAATCTGACCATCTTGTACACCGAGTTCATTTTGAACAGTCCTTTCTCTTCCCTCTCCAGCATCCAGCCCTTGTTCGCTTTCTTCAGATGAGTGCCCCTCTTCCAGAGTATGTTGTGAACCGAATATCACCGATTCCACCTGACTCATCTGTGTTTGCACAACCTGTGATGAATTACTAATACCCTGCATGGAGTCCAACGCAGGACCACTTACAAATGCTAACAGTTGATCAAGCTTATTTACACCATAAACACCGGCGCCCCCTGACAACAACATCAACAGAGCTAATATCACATAACTACCACCGAGTTTAGTTGCAAGTCTCATTTTCATAGTGATACCTTTTTATACCTGATGTTTATCGTGTTTTAATTGAATTAACTTACTTTGATGCTAATGCATTTCATTAACAATAGCGCTAAAGAAACCATAAATATCCCAGTCCACCCATATCTGACCTTTATACTGATAACATTCACGCACAAAAGGAGTTAGACTTTCCGGCAATATTGGCTCTGATTTCAGTATATATTCCTGGGTCAGCGTCAGGCGCATGGGCAAGTTATCCACCAGCAAACCAATAGCCATATCTCTTTGCCCAATAACCAACATCCTATATTCCATATTCTCGGTCTCTTCAACCCCAAGAATTGTATGCAAACTGAAAACGGGCACCATATCACCACGGACATTGGCCATAAATCTGAGTGATCTCGGTGCATTGGGGATACGGCTGTGGGGCAGTTCATCAAAAACCTCAGCAACGGTATCACCAGGAAGGAGTAGGCCAATGGGGCCAATAGTGAAAGAATGACACTCAATAACCGCTTTGCTCGCAACCAGATTGGCCGCAGGGAATTCTCCGGCTTCTGGTAATTCAAACTGCCTGTTAAGAGCTTCACTAGGCAACATTAATTGTGTTGGCATACAACCCCTGATGGACTATATCGTATAATTCCAGAATCCATATTGGCTTTCTCCGCTCCCGGAAATAATGGGGAACGACTAAAAACTGCTAATCACTTCCAGTATTTCTTCTTTTGTATAGGGCTTTTCAATATAGGCCTGAGCACCCTGTTGCTTTGCCCATATTTTATCTGCGCGTTGTTTCTTGCTACTGACCATCACGACAGGAATATCTTTGGTTTCATTCTCATTGGTCAGGCTACGGCAAGTCTGATAGCCATCCATTTCATCCATTACAATATCCAGGAAAATAAGATCGGGTTTATCCTTCTTGGCCATTTCCAATGCTTCACTTCCAGATGCTGCACTAATAGCTCGCATACCAGCACCCTCAATAATTTGGGTCAGATGAATACGATCCGTATTTGAATCATCGACCACTAATACTTTGTTAATTACCATATCGTCCTACCTTTTATATAATGACCTGAGTTGATAATAGATCATAGAAACCAATACTTAAGTACATATTAACTCAAAATATCCCCTTCTTTTCGGGTTGCCGGCACAAACTTGTTTAGCACTTTATGAACCGCTTGGGAGTCTGCTGGTTTGGTTAGATACAAATTACAGCCAGACATTGCCCCACGCACCTTATCAAAACGCGAGTTTCTACCTGTCAACAGGATAACGGGAGTCTTACGTAATATTTTATTTGATTTGATAGTTTTGCATGCCTGATAGCCATCCATTCCCGGCATCACCACATCCAGGAAAATAATATCGTAATGGTGGTGTTTAATTAATTCGAAGGCATCCATGGCATTTTCTGCTATATCAACTTTTAAATGCTCTGCCTGCAAACACAGTTCCATTTGCGTGCGGACTGACAGACTGTCATCGACCACCAGTGCGCGCCCCACAGTGACACCTTCCGCTGGCTTGAGTTTAGACGAGCCCAGCATAGACACGTCTTCCGCATCAGGAATCGAATTAGAACCAACAACCAGTTCCGGTTTGTAATTAAAATCGTTGCGTGTAATTTCTTCAAGAAGCCTGAGCATACGTGCGGCCATACCACCACGACGCAGGGCATACTGCTTCTCACCAGTCACTTCCTCTCCCGTCTTGCTCACCATTATCACAGGGGGTAGAGATGATTTACTCGACTGAATTTCCTGCCACTGCTGCATTGCCTCCTCAGACTCAGCATTGACCAAAAAGATGTCGGCATTAATAGAAACACTCTCATCGGCCACACTGTAACTGCGCCCCCGCCCATGAGACAGGCTACAAATGCTGGTTACAGTGGTTCGTTCAATGGGCTTGAAGCCAATCAACCCTAATGAGTATTCATTCTTACCTGATGACATATATCCACATCCTATAGCAGAGTACCCTGCTCTATACTTAAAATCGGAGCTTACACAAAATCAATATCTCCGATGCCCAATACTAGGCGAAAGCCCAACAATAATCCAGAATTCAGCTGGCCACAATGGGCACGACCTTGTTCGCCTCTTCCTGATATTTTTCCATCTCATGAAAATTAAGGTAACGATAGATATCATCCGCCAACGGCTCGATCCCCTGCACCTTCTCCATATATTCTTCAATAGTGGGGATATGCCCTAAAATAGCCGCTACAGCAGCCAACTCTGCGGAGGATAGATAGACATTGGCCCCCTTACCCAGTCGATTGGGGAAATTTCGGGTCGAGGTCGAAACCACGGTCACCCCATCGGCCACCCGGGCCTGATTGCCCATACACAGGGAGCAGCCGGGCATTTCGGTACGCGCCCCGGCCTTACCGAAGATACTGTAATAGCCTTCCTCGGTCAGCTGGTGTGCATCCATTTTGGTAGGAGGGGCAATCCACATACGGGTTGGGACCACGCTTCCTGAAGCCTCCAGCACCGTCCCCGCCGCACGGTAGTGACCAATATTAGTCATACAAGAACCGATAAAGACCTCATCCACATGAGTGCCCGCCACTTCCGACAAGGACTTCACATCGTCGGGATCATTGGGACAGGCCAGTAATGGCTCGGTGATCTCATCGAGATCAATCTCGATGATCTCTGCATATTCAGCATCGACATCAGCTTCCAGCAACACAGGATTAGCCAGCCAGTTCTCCATGCCCTCAATACGACGCTGCAAGGTGCGCTTGTCTT
>DAOWII010000131.1 GCA_030640985.1 Chromatiales bacterium | reverse complement strand
GAGGGTATCGAGCAGGGTTGATGCCTTGAGCTCTTCGGCACGGTGGTAGACACCGTGATAACGGCTCACCAGTCTGGCTAGATCGCGATAGTCCTTGGGAATGCGCAAACGCTCACACACCTCTTCCACCAACTTTACACCGCGTTGCTCGTGGGCATGATGCTTGGGCCATTCTTGTTTGGGGGTGGTGCCTTTTCCCAGATCGTGTACCAGTGCCGCAAAACGTACCCGGGTATCGTCTGATAATTTGGCCGCCTGGGTGAGCACCATCATGGTGTGAATACCGGTGTCGATTTCCGGGTGATGTTTTTCTGGTTGTGGCACACCATAGAGGCGTTCCAGCTCGGGAAATAACTTTGCCAGTGCACCGCATTCCCGTAGCACTTCAAAAAAACGTGCGGGTGTATTTTCGCTCAGGGCTCGTTCCAGTTCCTGCCAGACCCTTTCTGCCACCAGCGCATCTACTTCGCCGTTTTCCACCATCTGTTGCATTAGCGTGTTGGTCTCTTCGGCTACGCTGAAGCCTCGTTCGGCATAGCGGGCAGCATAACGGGCCAGACGCAGGATACGCACGGGATCTTCGGCAAATGCCTCGGAGACATGGCGCAGACGTTGGGCTTGCAGATCGACCTGGCCGTTAAACGGATCGATGATGCTGCCGTCCGCTGCCTGGGCCATGGCGTTAATGGTTAGATCACGGCGTTTGAGATCTTCTTCCAGAGTTACATCAGGGGCAGCATGAAATTCAAAACCATGATAGCCGGGGGCGGTTTTGCGCTCGGTGCGGGCGAGGGCATATTCTTCTTTGGTTTCAGGATGAAGGAAAACAGGGAAGTCCTTGCCTATGGGTTTGAAGCCACGAGCTTTCATTATTTCCGGGGTAGCGCCTAGCACCACCCAGTCCCGATCTTGCGGTTGCAGTCCAAGCAGCTGGTCACGGACGGCACCGCCGACCAGATAAATTTCTAAATCTTCTATCATTATTTTCGTTAGTTTTTTGTATTTAGATCTTTGTTTTAGCTTCTTGTATTTACTGGGGGCTGTTCCGTCGTCGGCATTGATTATAACGTGCCTGTGGTTGGGGTTTACCTAGATATACAGGCACGGTACTTTCTATCGAGCGGGGTGTAATTCCAAAGACCTCTGGAAATTTTTTTTCACAAATACTGTCTTTTTGCATGCTCATAAAATTGTCCCTGGAAAAGGGTTTGCCTGGCACCCATTCCAGCAGGTTTGCCTGTAGTCGTGATAGTCCTTTACTCAGTCCAAAAACATTTCGTTTCAATCCCAGGCTATCGGCGGTGTATTGTACCAGTTCACGCAGGGTATAAATTTTCGGCCCACATAAATTATAACGCTGGCCGAAGGTAGCGCGATTATTCAGGGCACGGGCATAGGCCTCGGCTACATCTCCCACATAGATAGGGGCGAAGCGGGTATCGGGGCAGGCCAGAGGAAAAAACAGCGGGGATATTTTCAGCAGCCCGGCAAAGCGATTAAAAAAACTGTCGTCAGGGCCGAAAATAACCGAAGGCGCAAAACTGGTAGTGATGATTGCCGGGTTGGAGTGCGCGACGTTTTCGCCCTCACCCTTGCTGCGCAGGTAATAACTGGGTGCATAGGATGGTTCGGCACCCAGGGCACTCATATGCAGCAGACGATGTACGCCTGAGTCCTGGCAAGCCACCACCACTTTTCCTGACAGGTCGATGTGGGCCTTGTGAAAACCTTTACCGCTATGACCTGTTTCATTGAGGATGCCGACCAGATTGATAACAACATCGTAACCAGCGAATTCCCGGCGCAGGGTTTGCAGGTCGTGGATATCGGCCTCGACCAGTTGTACCGCTGGTAATACCAATAGTTCACGGTGTCTTTCACGTCGGCGTGTCAGCACCTTTATCTGATGATTGTCCTTAGCCAGTCGAGCCACCAGGTGCCTGCCGACAAACCCCGAGCCTCCTAAAATGCAAATTTTCCGTGCCTTCATGTCACTCCTCTTCTATTGTTGTTTATATATAAGGGTGTGTTGGGCCATGCGTCATTGGCATTCTCTCCATTGTATGTGGCCAGCGTCAAGGATAAGCGTCCCAATATGCCTGATGAAATGTATACTAAGCTGTAAGTTTGCAAGTCATATAAATGAAGATAAGGCCAAGAGGCTCCTTTGCGCTGATTGGTCATCCAGTTAGGAAGGCCAAGAGGCTCCTTTGAGCGGAATTGGTCATCCCTAAAGGGATCAAGTTCCATAGGAAAAACAATAATAGAGGGGGCAAACATGGCATTTCAGGTAATCAATCCCGCT
>DAOWII010000047.1 GCA_030640985.1 Chromatiales bacterium | reverse complement strand
GCCGCCTACGGCTTTGAGCTGCTGAATACTGGCGCGCAACGCTCACAGCGCCCCATTGAAAACCGTAAGGGCTTCAGTGCCGGTAATCTATTGGGACTGACTGCTGGCGCCGCCACCGGTGTCGCCTTTGTGGCCTCCAATACCGACTATTTCGTCAACCTGTCTCAATGGTCGGACAGCTGGGGTGAAGCGGATATCAGACTAGGTGGAGTATCTACCTACTTACGTGCAGCCTACATGCCTACCATTGCAGGTTGGGACACTGGCTTTGGTATCCAGAGCTTCAGCGGCGGAACTGATTTGACCGCAGGCGGTTCAGATGACACCAAGGGCTTCATTATCGATGCCCAGGCCCAGGGTGAACTGGCCGGCAGAAGCATGGGCTTCTACCTCAGCCACGGTACGGCAGATGCTCTCACCGTTGCCAATCCGGGTGCTACAGACACCACGGCCACTGCTTTCCTGGCCAAGATGGGCGTCACTGACAAGATTCACGGCTTCCTGGCCTACTCCATGTTTGATGATGACAACTCCGCTACTGCAGACAATGACTCCACCACAGTGGGTCTTCATTACATGACGGCGCAGAACATCAAGATGGAGCTTTACCGGGTAATGAACAGCGAAGGCGAGGACAGCACCACCTTTATGATGTTTGCCGGTTTCTAAATACTCATTCATATGCCGGGGATGGGGATACGGCAAAATTATAATTCCTCTAGCTGGAAATATTTACGCCCACCCACCAAGGTGGGCGTTTTTTTATTCTACTCCTTAAGAGTTATGCTCTAACACGACCTCCTATAGCTCACCCAGTATCCGCTGGCGCTGTGTCTGGTACTCCTCTTCACTGATAAGAGCCTCATCCTTCAAGGCTTGCAGCTCCAGTAACCGTTGTCGGGTACTTTTTGTCGCTGACGTGGCGCTTTTCCCTGTCTCTTCGCTCTGGGCTGCAGGCACCGACTTACACTTCAGTTTGGCAAGCATGCCATTGGCTAACACTCGGCCACTCACAGGCCGCTGTAGTGTTTCACAACCTCTATGGCGAAGTTCCACCTTGCCATAGAGATTTACCTGCTCAGGGGGGTATACAAGAGGGAACACACTGCGCTGCTCCAGTGTAAGTGGCGTCTCGCCCACGGGCTGACCCAGTACGTAGACTGTGGCGCCCTCCGGCTCAGAGTTCACCAAGAAACGACTGCTGCTTTTTGATGCCAGGCCATTGCCACTACAGCCTGACAGCGCAATTACCAGCGACAAGGGTAATGCGCTGACTGCCAACGCCAAAGAGCCTCGGACTTTTTTCATGCCATTTACCTCGTATTGGTTTTCTGCTTCATTATCGGCATGCCGTACTGCTATCGCAACAATATCCTGATGTCATATATAGACCAACATATTATTTAATAACTGGATTTAAGGCCACCGTAATGGTAGTTTTTGCATGCTTTGGCGACGATGCCCGGCAATAACCGAGAGAATGCGATGAGATACCATATTCCTGAAGAATTAAGCAAAAAGGCTCGTGCTGGTCACGATTTATTTTTGATTAACCTGATTACCAATCATGTATTGCTAACCGTAATACTGTTAGGCCTGATTCAGATGCAGCCCTTGCTGTTGCTTATTATCCCGGTGATTTCATTCTGTATTCTTGGCTACAGCCTGCTACGTGCCAAAAAATCGCTCCGGGTTGATCCCTGGTATGCCCAATGTCACTGGCAAATCTGCGCCAAACGCAGCAAGGTATTCATTGCCATCCTTGGTGTTTGGCTCGTCTTCATGATCGTCGCCTATCTGGTATATCTCAATGCCTATGTAGGTGCCGAGGAACAGTTGCTCAACCAGGCACTGAGCACATTCCAGCAGATGGAAATTGAAGGTCAGTTGCGCTCAACCAAAACCCTGCTTATTGCTCTTATGGCCGTAGGTGGCCTGCCCACCATGGTTTCAGTCTTTGCCCTCATCGTTATGGAGCAGGATGCCCTGCATCTGGCCAAAACCGGAGGACCATTACCTGAGTGGGTTTTGAAAAAATTACCCTTTGATGGCAGTGTTGAAACCATCGAAGATGAAATTGAAACCGAAACTAAAACAGAAGTTAACCCCTGAGCTACAGGATGAACACTCTAACGGCCAGCCATTGGCTGGCCGTTTTGCTTTCCACTCAGATTGAGAGTATTGAATGAAACGCTATCCTTTTTTGACCGTACTTGGTTTTTCCATTATTGCCATCACCCTAGGCACCTTCATCCGTGGCTATTACATGAGTACCAATGAAAACACTGGGCCCGCAAAACTTCCCTGGAAGATCGAACAAACAACCAGTGGCAACATCAAGGTTTTTGATATCACACTGGGTGTAACCACTATTGATGAGGCGGTGAATCACCTCGAAACAGGCACAGAAATCAGCATGTATATATCCAAAGAAGGCGTTCAGCGAGTTGAAGCCTACTTTAATAATGTGGAACTCCATGGCCTGGGAGCCAAGGTTGTCGCCACTGCTGATTTAACAACAGCCGAAAGAAAGGCAATGTATGAGCGTGGTGTTCGTATCAACCAACAGGATAGCGGGATACGAAAGGTTGAACTGGATCCCGCCGATATAGCCAGGACTTACCAGGCCACCGTCACCAGTCTGACCTATATTCCATTTATCAATCTAAAGGATGAACTGGTACTCAAACGCTTTGGTGAACCTACACAACGCATCAAACAAAGAAACAGCGATGTAGTGCACTGGCTCTACCCTGAGCTCGGCCTTAGTATTGCCATGAGCCCCAGTGAAAAAGAAGTGCTTCAATACATCTCACCGGCACGTTTCTCAGAACTGAGCGGCCCGTTATTGGCACAGGAAGCAGAGTAGTCGGAAGGCTGAATTTAACGCGAAGGACGTTTATACCTTCCAGGCATTTATACCCTTCGGGTACAAGTCCCCGGAGGGGGCAAAGGCGCAAGCGTAGGATGGGGCCTCTATTCTGCTTTGCTGTCGTCGCTCTTTTCGTCCTGAACAGAACGGCGCATTTCATCAGGCAGTAAGGGATCGTCGTCATCCATCAGGATGCGATTACCATCACCTTCCATATCATCAAACTGGCCTCTTTTTGCCATCCATATCAATATGCCGACCAGCGCCAGTCCGATAATAATCATGCCAGGTATCAGGGTGTAGATAATATCCATAAGTAAGTGCCTTTACTAAACAGGTGCGACCAAGTTTACTATTTTTTCAGTTTGGTTTCTTAAGAAACAGGGTGCGAATTCTGGCCGCATTACCAATCACCAGCAATGAACTTATGGGCATTGCGATAGCGGCAAATAAAGGGGTAACAATGGCCATCATCGCCAGTGGCACCGTAATCGCATTGTAGCCCAAGGAGATACCAATATTCTGGCGAATCGTACGCAGTGTGCGCCGGGATAACAGCGAGGCCATCCTCACCTTGTCCAACTCGTTGCTGATTAATACGATATCGGCACTATCCATGGAAACATCCGTTCCCGAACCAAGGGCAATACCCACATCGGCACGAATCAGGGCAGGGGCATCATTGACACCATCACCCACCATGGCCACTAGCTCTCCTTTGGCCTGTAATTCGGCCACCACTCGGTCCTTATCTTCGGGTAGCACTTCGGCAATCACGTCCATCCCTCCCAGTTGACCGGCAACGGCTTCTGCGACCCGCTTTCGATCACCGCTCAGGAGTGTCAATTTCATTCCTGTTTTGCGCAGATTTTCAATCAGCGCTTTCGCATCGGGACGGATTGTATCGGCCATCGCAATCAGGCCACAGGCCTTGCCGCTCACGGCCACATGCACACAACTGATTCCCTGCGCTTCCAGTTCAGTGGCCTTGTCAATCAGGTGCTGAATGTCTGTCACTTTATTCTGTTTTAACCATGCTGCCGTACCCAGAATGACATCCGCTCCATCAACATCACCACGTACACCATAACCCGCTACGCTCTGAAAATTTTCCAACTTACAGTCAACAATATCCAAGCCTTCATCTTTTGCTTTTTCTACAATGGCCCGGGCAATACTATGTTCCGAATACTGTTCAACAACGGCGGCTTGCAGCAATAGTGTTTGTTCATCACAGGCATGACTTAGAATCTCATGCACCGCCATCTTACCTTGTGTCAGGGTGCCTGTTTTATCAAAAACAAAATGGGTAATATTTGAAAGTGTTTCCAGTACCACACCATTTTTTACCAGTATGCCATTCTGCGCGCCCTGCCCGGAAGCCACAGCGATAGACATGGGTGTGGCCAGACCAAAGGCACAGGGGCAGGTGATAATTAATACAGCGGTAGCCGCCATTAAGGCCATTTCAAAATTTTCATCGAACCACAGAGAAAAAGTGATTGCTGCGAATAACAGGGTTGCCGCTACAAACCAGGGCACAATACGATCGGCAAGGCGCTGTATTGGGGCTTTTGATGATTGCGCATCTTCCACTAAATGAATAATCCGTCCCAGGGCCGTGTCCTGCAATGTGCCTTCAACAGTTACAGTCAATGCGCTATCCAGATTCACCGTACCTGCAGACACTGTTTTCCCGGCGACTTTATGAACAGGGATCGACTCACCGGTAAGCATGGCCTCATCAATGCTGCTGTGCCCTTCGATTACGCTGCCATCAACGGGCACACGTTCACCGGCTTTGATTAGCACTGTGTTGCCCGCTTTGATGGCTCGAATGGGCATTATTTTTTCTGCACCATCAATTAACACCGTGCCACCACGAGGTTGTAATTCAATCAGCCGTTGTGTTGAATTGACTGCGCGACGCTTACTCACATTTTCCAGAAAACGTCCGATGAGAATAACGAACAAAAAATTCACCACCGTATCAAAATAAACTTCTCCGACCTCAGGTTTGGCAATGACCACATAGCAGGAGTAAAGGTACGTAGTAGTAGCACCGATGGCTATAGGTAGATCCATGGTCAGGTGCAAGCGTCGTAGCCCCTGAAGAGCACCCTTAAAAAAGGGATAGCCGGAATAAAACAGTGTCGGTGTTGCCAGACCAAATCCCAGCCAATAAAACAATTCCTGGAACTCTCCCTCATCGGCGCCCGCATAGAGAGAAATGGAAATCCAGAGCATATTCATCATCGTAAAACCGGCAAAGGTCAGACGAAATAACATGCTACGATTTTGCTTTAGTAGTGATCCTTCCGCTACTTCCGGATCATAGGGTACGGCAGCGTAACCCACTTCAGACAAGCGCTGGATAAGTTGTGACAGATTTATTGTGCTGTTGTCCCAACTGAGCTTTAGTCGCTTCCCGGTCAGGTTGACCAGTGCTTCATTTACTCCGGGCATAGCCTGCAAGGTGTGTTCGATTAGCCAGACACAGGCCGCACAATGAATCCCCTCCACCAGCAGAGAAATACTTCGCTGAGGGGTACTGACATCGGTAAATTCACTCTGTACTTCATCAAGGTCATACAGCGCCAGTTCTTTGGGCGCTTCCGGAGGCGGGGCTAATTGAGTATCGTCCTGGGTACGCTGGTAAAAACCCTGTAAGCCACTGCCATAAATAGCATCACATACTGACTGACAGCCAAAACAGCAAAAACGACGCAGGCTTCCTTTAATTTCAGTTTCAAAAACTTCCGTTGCAGGTAATGCCTGTCCACAATGAAAGCAGCTGCCTTCGGTCATGATCTACTCAACAGCGATTAAAGGGCGTTCGGTATCATCATCCATTATTGAATGAGTCCGATTATTCGGCATGAACTGATATACGTCGAGTCATGTCGTAATTATCTTCACCATGCACTACTTGCAGGGTAATATCCCAGATACCTTTCAAAGGAAAACCTGTGCGAGTTTTATACATTCCGGCACTCATGTTTTCCATTTCAACATAGAAATCAGCGGTGGCATCCGATGGACGATAAGCATGCATTTTTACATTGGCATCACCGATGGGTACACCATATTTATCCACCACATTAAACTGATAGTTTTGATTTGTGGCCATCATGATTTTTTCAGGGAGCGTCAGATTCATTGCCCAACCCAGCCGATTTCGTGCATCAATACGCTTCTGCACATTGGCTTCATGATCCTGACCGCGTTCATAGTAATCTTCAGTGACAAGCCCCGGGCTGGTGATAAAAGCCATGCTAATAAAGGCAACATTCACCAGTACCACGATAATGACAAAGGATAACATGCCAAGAACCCAGGGGTTCCGAAATGCAGATTTATTGTCCTGAGAAAAAATAACGGGTTTCTCGTTTACTTGTTCAGTCATTTTATTCAAACCTTTTAAATACTTCGCTGTTTAAACTGTGGACGCTTGGCCATTTAATGTTTAGGGCCAAAGAACATGCTCTCATACGTCACCATTGTATCGGGATCACTTGCATCACTAAGATGGAAGATTACCGGCAGTCGCGGTGCTGAGATAAATCCATTTGGAACCTTTACAAAGATAGTATGGCTTCTCAAATCACCGCTACCTACGGCAATGGTTTTATCTGCACCAATCATAGTCAGACCATTAATGCTTTCATCAACCGTAATTTTGACCTGCATTTCCTTATCGGTTTTATTCAGCATCTTGAAATAATACTTGTTCTGAATGGTGCCATCACTTTGTTGCACAAACAACGGCTGGCGCTCATGCAAAACCTTTAACTCCAGTGAGCCGAGGTGAGTCAGTCCATAAATAATCCCAAAAACCGCAATCATTATCAGTGCAGATGACGCTATTATTCTTGGACGTTTATAGACAGGCGGAACATCAATCCCCTGGATCTCATCCAGTGAGGCGTAACGCACCAGGCCTCTGGATTTACCTACCTTGTCCATCACCATATCGCAAGCATCAATGCACAGGCCACAGGTTATACAACCTTCCTGTTGTCCAGCACGGATATCAATACCGGTAGGACAAACAGCCACACACTGGTTACAGGCAACACAGTCCCCCTTGCCTTCGGTGTTTTCTCCTTTGCGCAGTTTACCGCGGGGCTCTCCCCGATTGAAATCATAGGTGGGAAGCTCAGTATCCCGATCATAAAATACGCCCTGAATACGTGCGTAAGGGCACAACCACAAACAAACCTGTTCGCGCATAAAGCCGGCCAGGACATAGGTACCTGCTGTAAACGTGCCGATGGTCACCCAGGACATAAACGCAGCATCCAGAGTAAACAGATCACTCCAGAGCTGGTAGGCATCGGTAAACCAGGCAGTAAAGCTAATACCGGTGAGCACCGAAATCAGCAACCACAAAGTATGTTTGATACCTCGCTTGCGGATCTTTTCACTCGACCATGCAGCATCGTCCAGTTTGCGCCGCTTGGCAGGATCACCTTCGATCTTTCCCTCGATCCAGGTAAACACATCCGTCCAGGCCGTCTGAAAACAGAAATAACCACACCACAAGCGCCCAACAATGGCGGTCACCACCACCATCAAGATGGCGAAGAACATCAGTATCAGAGATAGAATCCACACATCCTGTGGCAGAATGGTCAGATCAAAAAAATGAAATTTACGACCAGGGATGTCATACAAAATCGCCTGGCTATCTTCCCAGCGGAGATAGGGCCCCAGGAAAAATAACAGGTAGAGTGCATGACCAAGCCATTTGTAAGTACGGAAGCGCCCCGCCAGTCGCTTGGCGTGAATGGTCTCATCACCTGTGTTTACATGCCAGTGACTCGCTTCTTCATAAAGGTCATCAATGTTTTCGCTTTGCGCTGAATTGACTAAATTGTTCACAATGCCCCCAGTCATTTTACTTCGACTGTTCAGTTCATTATCGGCTTATTTAGCATGCGTACAACCAAAATAGTTTTCCACAACACTACGGGATAACCGGTTCCCCGTCATAACCTAAACAGACCAAAACAGGTGTTTGATTCTACCACAGGCTATCAAAGGGGAAGATAAAAAAAAGGGCCACCCCCTTCCAGGGATAAACCCCTTCCAGTGATAACCCCCTCTTTTCATTTGTCCCTGGTTAAAAACCAGTGACGGTAGAGCTTTAGTCTTCTGACTTGGTTGTCTTAATCAAGCGGCCAACACGTATAGCAATGACGACTACAATGATTACAGATACCGCGATGGTTAAAGCACCACCAATTGCAACTGCGTCCATAATTAGTACCTCTTCAGATTCTGGTGGTGTGCATGGTTAAACACCTCTTGGCATAAAACCACGCACACCTATCACATAGGTTAAGGCTTCAACCAGAATTACTGGCCGCCACCCAACTTGTATACATAAACTGCCAGTTTCTTGATGTCGTTCTCGTCCAGCATCTTGCCAAATACAGGCATCACCGCATTTCGAGACTTGGCATCAGAGGCATCATTAACACCATGGGCAATGGTGTATTTAACGCTATCTGCACCACCTGGGGCAAAGCGATAAATACCATCAGTCAGATTGGCAGAGCCCATCATCTGATTACCCTTGGCGTCCATACCATGACAGGCGAAACAGCCAGCACTCATGAAGACCGCTTTACCTGCAGCATCTTCACTACCCTGACCCAGTGCAACAACGTGCTTGGTCAGGTCGCTGATCTGCTGGTCAGACAGACGACTGCCGTGGGCAGGCATCATACCCTGGCGACCAATAGTAATGGTCTCCTGGATCTTCTCGATGGTGCCGCCATACAGCCAGTCATCATCAGCCAGCACCGGGTAACCTGGGTTACCCGCACCACCGGTACCATGACAGGCAGCACACTTGTCACCGAACAGAACCTTGGCGGAACGTACGGTGTAGTTTGCCAGCTGGTCATCAGCCAGAATCTGCGCAGCAGACATTTTGTTGATGCTCTCTTCATAAGGCGCACGGATTGCCTCAATCTTGGCCATGTCTTCCTTGTACTCATTCATGGCAGTCCAACCGGCAACACCCTTAAAGTGGGTATTGATCAGCGGCCATGACGGATACCAGATGGTATAGCCTATAAAAATGGCAATACTGATCCAGAAACCAATCATCCACCACTTGGGGATTGGGTTGAGCAGTTCACGCAAGTTGCCATCCCAATAATGTCCCGTATTATTTTCACCTGGGAACGGATTTTGATCACTCATTACTTAACTCCTCCGCAATTTATGTTTAGTCGTCGTCATCGGGTAGATGACGTCGCGACTCTAGTTTTTCTTTATTTGCTGGATGAAACACATATACATACGCAAATATCATCATAAAAAAGACAGCGACGGTGATGATCAAACCCAGCCAATCATGCAGAGTCATCGCTGCCCAATCTGTATGTAAATAGTCTTCCATCCTATTTCCGGTAAGGGATGCTGTCGTCGAGTTTAGCCATGGTGCCCAGTACCTGCAGGTAGGTCACAATTGCTTCCATCTCAGTTTTGCCGCCAACGTAAAGCGCGTTGTTTTTGTCAGAGGCAGCTGCAATATCGGCATCGGTGTAAGGTACACCGACGGTGCGCATTGCTTTCATGCTCCCTGTAACCTTGGCAGGATCAATCATTCCTGTATCCAGCCATGGGTAGTTGGGCATAACAGATTCTGGCACCAGATTGCGCGGACCACGGAGATGAGCATACTGCCACTCATCGGAATACTTGCCACCGACACGCGCCAGATCAGGCCCAGTACGCTTGGAACCCCATTGGAAGGGGTGGTCGTACATGGACTCCGAAGCCAATGAGTAGTGACCATAACGCTCTTTCTCATCACGGAAGGGGCGAATCATCTGCGAGTGACAGATATAACAGCCTTCTCGCAAATAAACGTCACGTCCGGCCAGTTCCAGAGGTGTATATGGGCGAACCCCATCACCTGCTTTCCAGTCGTTCAGCGACTGGCCAGCCTTACGCTGCCAGACAATTTCAGGATGTGTGTTGTGCTCAAAAGTTTCGTCAAGGTAGAACAATGGAACAATTTCCACCAGACCACCTACAGACAAGAGCAACATCAACATCATAGCCATTACCAGGACACTACGTTCAATCTTGTCCTGAAATTTAGTTGAATGATATTTATCAGCCATTTTTATTTTACTCCTCTCTGCTTATGCAGTAGCTGCAGCGCCAGCTGCACTACGGGCGTTGGCCATACGGATGGTCATTACTACGTTGTAGAGCATGATCCAGGCACCGCCTGAGAAAATAGCACCACCGATTGCACGCATTGCATAGTATGGGTGCATCGCAGCAACCGACTCGGCAAAGGTGTAAGTCAGGGTTCCAAACTCATCGTAGTCACGCCACATCAAGCCCTGCATGATTCCAGATACCCACATTGAAGTAATGTAGATAACGGCACCCAGAGTGAACATCCAGAAATGCATGTTGACCAGCTTGTTGGAATACATTTCTGTGTTCCACAGACGGGTGATCATGTGATAGATAGCACCGGCAGCAACCATGGCAACCCAACCCAGTGCACCAGAGTGAACGTGACCTACCGTCCAGTCAGTGTAATGAGACAGGGCATTTACCGTCTTGGCCGCCATCACAGGGCCTTCGAAAGTAGACATGGCATAGAACGCCAGTGACATAATCAGGAAGCGCAGGATGTAATCATCACGCAGTTTGTCCCATGCACCGGAGAGCGTCATCATACCGTTCAGCGCGCCACCCCATGAAGGAATAATCATCGCCAGCGATACGGCTGCACCCAGTGAACCGGTCCAGTCAGGCAGAGCGGTGTATTGCAGGTGATGAGCACCCAGCCATACATAACCGAAAGACAGTACCCAGAAGTGCAGCACAGACAGACGGTATGAGAATACAGGGCGATTGGCCTGCTTGGGTACGAAGTAATACATAATACCCAGGAAGCCACCGGTCAGGTAGAAACCTACCGCATTATGACCCCACCACCACTGAATCATGGCATCCTGAACTCCGGAGAAGATGGAGTAGGATTTGAACAGGCTAACAGGGATTGCCAGGCTGTTTACCACGTGCAGGTAGGTGATCATGATCATCATTGCCAGGAAGAACCAGTTCGACACATAAATGTGTGAGGTCTTGCGATTGGCGATGGTCAGTGCAAAGTTGAAGCTGTACATCAACCAGCAGATGGCGATCAGAATATCGATGGGCCATTCCAGCTCAGCGTACTCTTTACCCTGGGTGATACCCAGAGGGATGGTGATGATTGCTGCAACGATAACCGTGTTCCAACCAATAAAGGTGGCCCAGGCCATCTTGTTGCTCCACAGGCGAACACCACAGGTGCGCTGCACACTGTAGAAGGCCGTGGCCATCAAGGCACTACCACCAAAAGCAAAGATAACGGCGTTAGTATGTAATACACGCAAGCGTGCAAAGGTAATTTCGGCGATGTCAAAGTTCAGAAATGGCCAGGCCAGTTCCGACGCAGCATAAACACCAATCAGTGTGCCTACCGCCAGGTAAACAACCGACATGATGCAAAACGCCTTGACGACTCCAAAGTCATATTTCTCTTGTGTCGCTTCCACAGAGCAGTCTCCTCTTCTTATTTATAAAACTTGTGGTGAGTGCAAAACGCATCTCCCCCCCCTGGAATCGCAGAGTTGAAAATCAGCACTGAAACCTCAATCAGCTGATTTCGGGCCAGGCCCCGATTCAACCCCATCATCCATATATGCAACAAACATTAAGATAATGCGGCCCACCAAAACCCAATTATCACAGGTATGGCAGGGATTAAAACTTCTGTTTGAGAAAGATCAACACGATCAATGACAGTACATGTCAGCAATAACTCATCGATAAAGTCCGACAAAATCAATAGGTTATTATTGGCCCGTCAATATCAATGCTGTGCGATGTCTTTCCCAGACTTTCCCACGCAATGGCCCAAATAGTAATCGAAAAGAAGATAACAGAACACTGACAATTGTCAATTAATTAAGCTTTCGTACAATTTTGTGCAATTCATGCACTGTTTTATTCCATTAGACGAATGATTAAGGCCCTGTTTACTGGACACGGGCATTATGCCCGGAATACTCCTTGGCATTCTGGGCCATGGCATGCAAGCGCACCTCATCACAAATAGTGATGTCCTTGCCATGAACCTGTAACAGATTCTCCTCATGAAAACGGGTAAAAAGTCGGCTTACCGTCTCCACGGCCAGGCCCAGATAACTGGCAATATCATTACGTGACATGCCTAAACGAAAACTCTCGGCTGAAAAACCACGTTGCTTATAGCGCGTCGATATACTCACCAGAAACGCAGCCAGGCGCTCGTCAGCACTTTTCTTGCCCAGCAATACGAGTAATGACTGATCGTGCAAGATCTCCTTGCTCATGACTTTAAGCAATTCGGTCTGCAACACGGGAATGCGCTGGCTCAGCTCACCCAGGCGCTCAAAGGGAATTTCGCACAGGTTGGTGGTTTCAAGGGCTTTAGCACTACAGGGATGATGGGCTTCATTAATTGCCTCCAGCCCCAGCATCTCACCGGGCAAATGGAAACCCGTCACCTGTTCACAGCCATCCTCCAGACTGGTAAAGCTTTTGATAGAGCCCGCCCCAACAGCGTATATAGAGTGAAAAGTCTCTCCAGCCCGATAAAGATATTCACCACGCCTTAATATACGGTGACGCTGGATAATGCCATCCAGCTCCTTAAACTCTTCCAAATCGACCCCGATAGGCAGGCAGAGCTGAAACATACCACAACCCTCACAACTTACTTTCGGCTGTGAAAAAGGAATCACCTTATCCGGTTTTTTCTCATCCATCACTAAAACTCCACCCTGTTTGGCTAAGGCCTTTGCAGGGGTGGAAATGTGTCCACACCCCGTATCAGGCTGATCGTCGTCTAAGTAAGACCACGATGCAAGACAAATGCTGCTTTTCATTAAAGAATCTATTCATTAAATTGGCTCTGATAGGGTATTCTATGCATCAAATCACTAACGCGGATAATCGCGAAGCAATTAAACGGATACAGAGGAATCACAATGTCCGCACGAAAAGCCACCGTTAACAGGGAAACCCGTGAGACCCGGATCGATGTTTCAATCAATCTGGACGGAAGCGGTGAAGCCAAATTTGATACTGGCATCCCCTTCCTTGAGCACATGCTGGATCAAGTGGCCCGCCACGGTCTGGTCGACATGAACATCATTTGCAAAGGTGACTTGCACATCGATGCCCACCACAGCGTGGAAGATATCGGCATTACTCTTGGTCAGGCCTTCAATCAGGCCATTGGCGACAAAAAAGGTATTCGCCGCTATGGTCACGCCTACGTGCCACTGGATGAGGCTCTGTCCCGGGTGGTCGTTGATTTCTCCGGTCGGCCTGGTCTGGAGTATCACGCCGACTACCCCCGTGCCCGTATCGGCGAATTTGACGTCGACCTGCTGCTGGAGTTTTTCCAGGGCTTCGTCAATCACGCCCAGGTTAGCCTGCACATCGATTGTCTTCGCGGACGCAATGCCCACCACATTGCCGAAACCATATTCAAGGCTTTCGGCCGCGCATTACGTGTATCCATGGAAGCAGATGATCGCATGCAAGGCATCACGCCCTCGACCAAGGGCAGCCTGTAGAGGGTGACTGTAAGCAATTACACTCACCCTCTATACCTAAAGGGTATTTGATGAACACCGTCGCTGTTGTCGATTACGGCATGGGCAATTTGCACTCTGTGGCCAAAGCCCTGGAACATGCCGGCGACTGCCGGGTCGTCGTCACCCACGAAGCCAAGCTCATTCGTGAGGCTGACCGGGTAGTGCTTCCCGGAGTCGGCGCCATCCGTGACTGTATTGCGGAAATCAAACGCCTGGAACTGGATAAGATTATTCACGAAGTATCACGGGACAGACCCTTTCTCGGTGTCTGTGTGGGCATGCAGGCCCTGATGGATTTCAGTGAAGAAAATGACGGCACCCAATGCCTGAAGGTCCTACCCGGACAGGTCAAATACTTTGGCGACAAGCTCACAGATACTCAGGGTACCGTCCTTAAAGTGCCACATATGGGCTGGAACCAGGTTCACCAGGAAAATAACCACCCCATGTGGCATGGCATCAATCAGGACGAGCGCTTTTATTTTGTCCACAGCTATTATGTAGAAGCGGGCTGCCCGGAAATTGTCGCTGCCACTTCAAACCATGGCGTAAGCTTTGCGGCAGCACTGACGCAGGGCAGCCTTTTTGCCACCCAATTTCACCCGGAAAAAAGCCAACATGCAGGATTGGCCCTGTATGCTAATTTTTTAAAATGGGACGGCAAGGCCTGAACACAAACAGCCCTATTATTTTATACTGTAAACCTGAAGCCACTCGATACACAGTTTATCTGTGGCACAGCTTAAATTAAGGAATAGAAAAATGTTGTTAATACCCGCCATCGATCTGAAAGACGGTAAATGCGTACGCTTACGTCAGGGCAGAATGGAGGATGAGACTATCTTTTCCGATGATCCGGTTGAAGTGGCTGGCCGCTGGGTAGAGGCCGGTGCCCGCCGTTTGCACCTGGTAGATCTCAATGGTGCCTTCGAGGGTAAACCAATCAACCACGGCGTGATCAAAGCCATTGCAGAAAAATACCCAGACCTTCCTATTCAAATTGGTGGCGGCATCCGCGATGAAGAAACAGTACAGGGATATCTGGAAGCCGGAGTGCAATACGTAATTATCGGCACCAAGGCGGTCAGCGCCCCCCATTTTGTTAATGACCTGTGTCTGGAGTTCCCCGGCCACGTCATTGTTGGCCTGGATGCCAAAGATGGTAAGGTGGCCATTGATGGCTGGTCCAAGCTCTCCAAACATGATGTTATCGACATGGCAAAACACTTCGAGGACGATGGTGTTGACTCTATTATCTATACCGATATTAGCCGTGATGGCATGATGGGGGGCGTCAATATTGAAGCCACGGTCAAGCTGGCCCAAGCCGTCAGAATCCCCATAATTGCCTCCGGCGGCATTACCAATCTGGATGATATCCGTGGCCTGTGTGCTGTAGCGGACGAAGGCATCAGCGGAGCTATTACCGGCCGCGCCATTTATGAAGGCACCCTGGACTTCGCCGAAGGTCAGAAACTGGCTGATGAATTAACAAGGTAGTAAATAATTTTATTATGAGCCTGGCTAAACGCATTATCCCTTGTCTGGACGTTGATGCCGGCCGTGTGGTCAAAGGCGTCAACTTCGTCGACATCCGTGACGCCGGTGATCCGGTAGAGGTCGCCCGCCGCTATGATGAGCAGGGCGCCGATGAGATCACCTTCCTCGACATTACCGCCTCCTCCGATGATCGGGAAACCATGGTGCATATGGTGGAACAGGTGGCCGGTGAGGTGTTTATTCCTTTAACCGTCGGTGGTGGTATTCGCAGCACCGACGATATCCGCCGCATGCTCAATGCCGGTGCTGATAAAGTAGGTATCAATACCGCTGCCGTACACAACCCGGAATTCGTCAAGGAAGCAGCCGAACGTTTTGGTTCACAATGTATCGTGGTCGCCATTGATGCCAAGCGGGTCAGTGCTGAAAGTGAACCCGCCCGCTGGGAAATTTTCACTCATGGCGGCCGCAAACCTACTGGCATTGATGCAGTGGAATGGGCGAAAAAAATGGTGGCCTATGGAGCCGGAGAAATCCTGCTCACGAGTATGGACCGGGATGGTACCAAGATTGGTTTTGATCTGGAATTAACCCGAGCCGTCAGCGATGCTGTCAATGTACCGGTGATTGCCTCCGGTGGTGTTGGCACTCTTGAGCACCTGGCGGAAGGCGTTAAAGAAGGTCATGCTGAAGCGGTGCTGGCCGCAAGTATTTTTCACTTTGGTGAATTCACCGTCGAACAGGCCAAACAGTGCATGCAAAAGGCCGGCATCGAGGTTCGATTGTAAAACTGAATTTAACGCAAAGGGCGCAAATAAAAATGAACTGGTTAGACGACATCAAATGGACCGACGATGGTTTGGTCCCTGTGATTGCCCAGGAGGCTTCCTCAGGCAAGGTGCTGATGTTCGCCTGGATGAACCGCGAGGCCATAGAGCTTACAGCCAAAGAAGGCCGCGCCGTTTATTGGTCGCGCTCACGGAACAAGCTGTGGCACAAGGGTGAAGAATCCGGCCATGTGCAGCAAGTCCAGGAAATCCGCCTCGATTGTGATAACGATGTCGTGTTATTGTCTGTTGAACAGCTGGGCGATATCGCCTGTCATACTGGCCGCCACAGCTGCTTTTTCAAAAAACTGGAGGCTGACCACTGGCAAGAAGTTGAGCCGGTGTTAAAAGACCCAAACGAGATTTATAAGTCATAGACCAATGAGTGACGTTTTCGAACAACTATCCAAAGTACTTGATGAGCGCAAAACGGCCGCCGCTGACAGCTCCTATGTGGCCAGCCTGTATCACAAGGGCCTGGACACTATTTTGAAAAAAATCGGTGAAGAGGCCACTGAAACGGTGATCGCCGCCAAGGATGGACAGGCGGATCAGATCATTTATGAAACTGCCGATCTCTGGTTCCATACCCTGGTAATGCTCAAGCATCTTAATCTGGAACCCCAGGCTGTACTTGATGAACTTGAACGCCGCTTTGGCCTTTCTGGTCTGGAAGAAAAAGCCAACCGAGGGGAAAAATGAGCGACTGTCTTTTCTGCAAGATAGCTGCCGGTGAGATCCCTGCCGATGTTGTCTATGAAGATGAGCAGGTGCTGGTCTTTAAGGATATCAATCCCAAGGCCGAGGTTCATTTATTAATCATTCCACGGCAACACATCGCCAGTCTGGCCGATATTGCCGAAGAACATGATGAACTCATGGCTTATATGATGCGATTATTACCCAGGCTTGCCCGTGAACAGGGACTTGAACACGGTTTCCGTACTATTATTAACACTGGTCGAGGCGGTGGACAGGAAGTATTTCATCTGCATCTCCACCTGCTCGGCGGTTCTACACTTTCCGGTTTCTAACCTTTCCGTTTTTTAAATACAGAGAGAACTCATATGGGTATTAGTATTTGGCAGTTGTTAATTATTCTGGTCATTGTCATGTTGCTGTTTGGCACCAAGAAATTACGCAACATAGGCTCTGATCTCGGTTCCACTCTCAAAGGTTTCCGCTCTGCCATGGGTGAAGGAGATAACAAGTCAAAAGAAGAAGACGCCAAGCTTGAAGAAAAGAACGAGGGCGAAGTGATCGACGCCGAAAGCTTTCAGGAAGTGAAGCCGGAAGACAAGGATAAGGCCTGATACTATCAGCCCGTCTCCTCTAAGAACCCAGACCACTCACTACCATGTTTGATATCGGCTTCTGGGAATTAACCATGATCAGCGTGGTGGCCCTGCTGGTGATCGGCCCTGAGCGCCTGCCCGGAGTAATAAAAACCATCGGTCAGTGGGTCGGCCAAATTCGCCGTATGTTTGCCTCACTCAAAACCGAAATTGAACGCGAGGCAAACGTCACTGAACTTAAAAATACCATCAGCAAAGAATCCGAGCGCATTAACAAACTCATGGACGAAGCCCTTGATGTAATTGAAGGCCAGGAGCCTGCCAGTGGTAAGTCTTCCACCTCAATGGAAGAAAAAACACCTTCGACATCCGGGGCAAAACCTTCTACCGGCTATGACCCAGAATAATCCCTGATAACGATGCCCGATAACCAACCCTCTCAGAAAACAGAACAACCGCTGCTTACCCATTTAATGGAACTGCGAGATCGCCTGTTGAAGGCAGTGCTAGTAGTTTTACTCATAGCACTCGGCCTGTTTGCCTTTGCCAACGATCTGTATAACTTTCTGGCGAGCCCTCTGCTTGCCCACTTGCCCGAAGGGGGCACCATGATCGCCACCGAGGTGGCCGCGCCCTTTCTTACCCCGATCAAACTGGTACTGGTCACTGCGGTATTTATCGCCATGCCTTACCTGCTTTACCAATTGTGGGGATTTATCGCTCCTGCCTTATATCGTCAGGAAAAAAGACTGGGTCTTCCGTTGCTGCTCTCCAGTATTATTCTGTTTTACACCGGCATCGCCTTCGCCTATTTTGTGGTATTTCCACTGGTATTTGGTTTCTTTACGGCCGCCGCCCCTGAAGGTGTTGCCGTAATGACCGACATCAGTAAATATCTGGATTTTGTACTCAAGCTGTTTTTCGCTTTCGGACTGGCCTTTGAAATCCCCATCGCCACCGTACTGCTGATTTGGACCGGACTTAGCACAGCGGAGTCTCTGGCGGCAAAGCGCCCCTACGTAATCGTTGGCGCCTTTGTTATCGGTATGATGCTCACCCCGCCGGATATATTCTCTCAGACCCTGCTCGCCATCCCCATGTGGTTCCTGTTTGAAATGGGCCTGATTGCCTCACGAGTTTTACTAAAACCAGAGTCGGTGAAACCAGAACAAGATACTGATTCATCCTCAACCTGAATAAGCCTCACGATATTTCTCAGGAACAGCCTACCTTGCGTTGTTGACTATACAAGTCACGCATTTTTTTATTACGATAACTATTGCCACCACTGCCGCTACGCCGGATCCTGTTCCTGAGCTCAGTGAGCTCCTTGCCCAGTGATGCACACAGAAGTTTCTTCTCTATACGTTTAGCCTTACGTTTACCCGCTTCGGCCTTACTCGCCATCTTACGTTGTCGTGCCTGCTTTTCTTCCCGTTGTTTGATCTGTTGATAAAGCGCGCGATCTTCAGGACTCAGTGGATTAACACTGCTATCGCCGTTGGGTCCGGGTGCAGGCTTGATTTCAAGCATATGCTTCTCGACATGGGCAGGGGGTATGTTGCCAAAATGGATATTACCGGCCTCATCGATCCACTGGTACATTTCTGCTGCGATAGCACACAACGGGAAAAACATGACTAGATATGCGGTTTTAAGCATGATGGGAATCCTCCTTGATTATAGGTAAAACTTAACAGACAGACCTTCCTGGTCAGCCACTACCCACACTCTAACATACCCGATTACGTTTGCCAGCGGCAGCTAAGCCCCGCATAATCACAACATTCTCCAATACTTAAAAATAACCATGAAATATAAAGACCTGCGGGATTTTATTGCCCAACTGGAAGCGACTGGTGAACTCAAGCGCATCAGTGTCGAGGTCGATCCCAATCTGGAAATGACCGAGATCTGCGATCGCACCCTGCGCAGGTCAGGACCCGCGCTGCTATTTGAAAACGTAAAGGGTTCCGATGTGCCGGTGCTCGGCAACCTGTTCGGCACTCCCAAACGAGTTGCCATGGGCATGGGAAAGGACTCCGTAGAAGCCCTGCGCGAAGTGGGTAAGCTGCTCGCCTACTTGAAAGAGCCCGAGCCCCCCAAGGGCATGAAAGATGCCTGGGACAAGTTGCCGGTATTCAAGCAGGTAATGAACATGGCCCCCAAGGTGGTCAAATCCGCCCCCTGTCAGCAGGTGGTGTGGGAAGGCGACGAGGTTGATCTTGGAAAGATACCTGTGCAAACCTGCTGGCCCGGTGATGCCGCTCCATTGATCACCTGGGGCCTGGTAATCACTAAAGGCCCTGATAAAGAACGGCAAAATCTGGGCATTTATCGCCAGCAGGTCATTGGCAAAAACAAGGTCATCATGCGCTGGCTCTCCCATCGCGGCGGCGCGCTGGATTTCCGTGACTGGCAGCAGGCCCACCCCGGCGAACCCTTCCCCATCTCGGTGGCCCTGGGGGCCGATCCTGCGACTATTCTTGGTGCCGTCACCCCAGTACCGGATAGCCTGTCGGAATATGGTTTTGCCGGACTGTTACGGGGCTCTAAAACGGAAGTGGTCAAATGTATCTCCAACGAGTTACAAGTACCCGCTTCCGCTGAGTTTGTGCTGGAAGGTTACCTGATGCCGGGCGAAGAAGCCGACGAAGGTCCCTTTGGTGATCACACCGGCTATTACAACGAAGTGGATCGCTTCCCGGTGTTCACCATTGAACGTATCACCCATCGCAAGGATCCCATTTACCACAGCACCTACACCGGTCGGCCACCGGATGAGCCAGCGGTGTTGGGCGTAGCACTTAATGAAGTGTTTGTACCCATTTTACAAAAACAGTTTCCGGAAATCACCGATTTCTACCTGCCACCGGAAGGTTGCTCCTACCGTCTGGCAGTGGTCAGTATCAAAAAACAATATCCCGGTCACGCCAAGCGGGTGATGCTCGGTATCTGGTCTTTCCTGCGCCAGTTCATGTACACCAAGTTTGTTATCGTCACCGACGACGATGTAAATGTACGCGACTGGGAAGATGTGATCTGGGCCATGACCACACGCATGGATCCGGGACGAGATACTACAATTAT
>DAOWII010000097.1 GCA_030640985.1 Chromatiales bacterium | reverse complement strand
CAGATGGATCCGGGAAACACCAATGAAGCGCTACATGAAGTGGGGCTGGATCTGGAAGAGGGTGCCGACATGGTGATGGTCAAACCCGGCATGCCCTATCTGGATATCGTACGTGGGGTCAAGGACCAGTTTGGTGCACCCACCTATGCCTATCAGGTGAGTGGTGAATACGCCATGCTGATGGCCGCTAGTCAGAATGGCTGGTTGAATGAAAAGGCGGTGATCATGGAGTCGCTGCTCTGTTTCAAACGAGCCGGAGCCGATGGCATTCTTACCTATTTCGCCAAGCGCGTGGCTCAGTGGCTCAAAGAAGATTAAAGAGGATTGAGAAGGCAGTGCTGAACGTTAGGAACTATTTTTATTAAAAGTGTTGCAATACCCGATCCGGTGGTTATAATGCGCGCCAAATAGAACAGACTAACGATTTCGGCACCAATCTGGGTGTCCTAACAGTACCGATTGGCGGTACTACAACAAGAGGAAGTAAGAACAATGGCGAAAAGCACCATTGCGAGCATGTTTGGCAGTTCACCGGTCAAACCTCTGCAAACCCACATGGCCAGTGTCCAGGCCTGTATCTCTGAACTCACCCACTTTTTTGACGCCGTCCTTGCCCAGGACTGGACTGAAGCCAAGGCTCAGCAAAAAAAGATCGCCAAGCTGGAACGGGATGCGGATAAGCTCAAACGCAAACTGCGCCTGCACCTGCCCAGGAGCCTGTTCATGCCGATATCACGGCGTGATCTGCTGGAAGTACTCACCATGCAGGACAAGATCGCCAACAAGGCCAAAGATATCGCCGGTCTGATTATCGGTCGAAAAATAGTTCTGCCCGAAGACCTTGCCCCTAATTTTCTGGAGTTTGTGAAGCGTTCCATCGACGCCTCGGCTAAAGCGCAGGATGCTATTAACGAACTGGATGAACTGGTCGAGACCGGTTTCCGGGGTCGTGAAGTGGAATTAGTGACCTCCATGATTCAGGCGCTGGATGAAATTGAAGCCGATACCGACAAGCTACAGGTCAAGATTCGTAAAGAGATCTTCAAGCGTGAAAAAGATATGAACCCCATTGAGGTAATGTTCCTCTACCGTGTCATCGACTGGATCGGTGACCTGGGCGATTTGTCCCAGCGCGTGGGCAGTCGTCTTGAATTAATGCTGGCACGCTAAGAGGGTAAAGTCGTGGAATTTTCAATTATTTCTGAATACGGAATGATCTTTATCGTTCTGGCGTGTGCCTTTGGCTTTTTTATGGCCTGGGGTGTGGGTGCCAATGATGTTGCAAACGCTATGGGTACCTCGGTGGGTTCCAAGGCCCTGACCGTAAAGCAGGCGATCATTGTTGCTATCATTTTCGAATTTGCCGGTGCTTATCTGGCCGGTGGCGAAGTCACTAATACCATCCGCAAAGGTATGCTTGATGCGAGCCTGCTGTCCGACACACCAGAGCTTCTCGTTTATGGCATGTTGGCGTCACTTCTGGCAGCGGGGATCTGGTTAATGGTGGCCACCCGTGCCGGTTGGCCGGTATCCACTACCCATTCCATCGTTGGTGCTATTGTCGGCTTTGCCGCCGTTGGTATCGGTGTGGATGCGGTGCAATGGGGTAAGGTGGGCACCATCGCCGCCAGCTGGGTGGTTTCGCCAGTGATGTCCGGCACCATCGCTTTCCTGTTGTTCATGAGCGTGCAGCGCCTGATTCTGAATACTAACAACCCCATGGCCAATGCCAAAAAATATGTGCCCTATTACATCTTTATGGTGGGCTTTATTATTGCATTGGTGACCCTTCTCAAGGGGTTAAAACACGTTGGTCTTCACTTGAGTCCGGGTGAAAATATCAGTATCGCTCTGGTTGCGGGTGCGGTCACCATGGTGCTGGGGATATTCCTGATTCGTCGCCTGAAGTTTGATCCCGCCGCTGATCGCCACTTCCACTTTACCAATGTGGAAAAGGTCTTCGGTGTATTGATGATGGTCACCGCCTGTGCCATGGCCTTCGCCCATGGTTCAAATGATGTGGCCAATGCGGTGGGTCCTCTGGCCGCTGTAGTCGGTATTGTGAATAGTGGGGGTGAAATTGCGTCAAAGGTGATGATGCCAGCCTGGATCCTGTTGCTGGGTGGTGCGGGCATCGTTATTGGTCTGATTACCTACGGTCACAAAGTGATCGCCACCATTGGCACGGGCATTACCCAGCTGACACCCAGTAGTGGTTTTGCTGCCACCCTGGCTGCGGCGACCACCGTGGTACTGGCTTCCGGTATTGGCTTACCTATCTCAACCACGCATACCCTGGTGGGTGGTGTGCTGGGTGTGGGTCTGGCCCGTGGTATCGCCGCCCTGAACATGAACATGGTACGTACCATCTTCCTGTCATGGATTGTCACCCTGCCTGCGGGCGCGATTCTATCTATCATGTTTTTCTTTATGTTGAAGGGTATCTTCAGCTAAAGGCTACGCATTCCAACTTAAAAGCTCCAGCTCAGAATCTAAGGTCCTGGATTGAGACCTGGAGCTTTTTTTTCTTGTCACTTATGGCTTTTTACTTTTTACTACCCTTATGAGTTTATTAGACTTCGACGCTAAACCCGATACCTATGGTGTGATGGGTAACCCCATCGATCATAGTAAGTCGCCACAAATCCATACCCTGTTCGCCACTCAGACTGGTCAGCGGATCGACTATAGCGCCATTCATGTGGATCTGGGTGGTTTTGATCAGGCGGTGGGTAATTTTCAGGCCAATGGTGGCAAGGGGCTAAACGTAACCGTGCCCTTTAAGCAGGAGGCCTGGGAACTGGTGGACAAACGAAGTCCACGGGCGCAATTGGCCGGTGCGGTTAATACTATCCAGATAAGGGAAGATGGCAGCTTGTTCGGGGAAAATACCGATGGTATCGGGTTGGTTCGTGATCTTGTCCATAACCATGGCGTTATCCTCAAAGGTAAACGGCTGCTGGTGTTAGGCGCTGGTGGTGCTGTGCGTGGGGTGCTGCAACCGTTATTGGTGGAGCAACCTGCGAGTCTGGTTATTGCCAACCGTACAGTGGATCGGGCTCAGGAGTTGGCACAATTATTCAGTGACCAGGGCTCAATTGAGGCTTCCAGTTTTAGTGCGTTGCAGGGGGGGGAATTTGATCTGGTGATCAATGGCACCTCGGCCAGTCTGCAAGGAGAAGTACCACCTCTACCCGATGGCATTCTCGCAGAAGGTGCCGGGTGCTATGACATGATGTACGGTGCTGAGCCGACGGCATTTATGGCCTGGGCCAGTGAACACAGGGCAGCCTACAGTGTTGATGGTTTAGGTATGTTAGTGGAGCAGGCAGCAGAATCATTTTTATTGTGGCGTGGAGTCAGGCCGGAAACGTCTCCGGTGATACAGGCTTTGCGTGAGGCTCTGGACGATTATTTGTGACCTAAAAAATCACAAATAATCGTTTTTTAGTTTTACGTAGTGGTTAGCGGAATAGCCAAACCATGCGATCTCTTTTTCGGTCAGGGCTCTGATACGTTTCACCGGGGATCCCAGCCATAGATATCCTCCTTCCAGTATCTTGCCCGGCGGTACCAGGCTGCCGGCGCCCAGCAGTGTATGTTTTTTCAGTTTGGCCCCATCGAGAATTGTTGAGCCGATGCCAACCAGGCAGCGGTCTTCGATAGTGCATCCGTGCACGGTCACCTGATGACCGACGGTGACTTCATCTCCGATGTGCACCGCAAAGCCTTCTGGGGTATCGGGGTGGCTGTGGGTGACATGCACGACGGTGCCGTCCTGAATATTGCTACGGGCACCAATACGAATTGCATTCACATCACCACGGATCACTGCCATGGGCCACACGGAAGTGTCGGCACCAATTTCTACGTTACCGATAACCACTGCAGAATCATCGACGAAGGTATTGGAGCCGATAACGGGGTGAATGTTTTTGTATTTACGTAATGACATAGATTCAATTTGTTTATTTCATCGTTACTAATTCTTCGGCGCTAGTAGGGTGAATCGCCACGGTATTGTCAAAGTCAGCTTTAGTCGCTCCCATCTTGATGGCTACTGCAAAGCCTTGCAACATTTCGTCTGCTCCCTGGCCAATAATGTGGCATCCGACAATTTTTTCCTGGGCACCAACGCACACCAGTTTCATTGCCGTTGATGATTTATGCCGGGTCATTGAATAGTACATGGGTGTGAAGCGAGTCTGGTAGATCTTGACGGTATCGCCGTGTATTTCACGTGCCTGACCCTCACTGAGACCAACAGTGGCAATGGGAGGGTGGCTGAAAACCACGCTGGGGATATTTTCGTAATCAAGTCGGCGTTCGCTCTGGCCATTAAACAGTCTGTCTCCCAGACGGCGGGCGGCAGCGATGGCCACTGGTGTTAACTGAGCACGGCCAGTGACATCGCCCAAGGCATAAATACTGGCTACATTGGTATTCTGGAATGCGTCGGTGACAATAAAACCATGTTCATCTCTGTGGATCCCGGCCGCTTCAATATTAAGCCCAGCGACATTGGGTGCTCGGCCAATAGCCCAGATAAGTGTATCTATTCCCAGTAATTCGTGGCCACCCTGGCAGTGGATATTGAGTTTGCCATCGGTTTTTTTCTCGACTCGTTCTACATTGAATTTGGGCATGATATTTACACCCTTGTTGAGCATCTCCTCCATCAGGGTTTCGCGTAGCATGGCGTCGAAGTTGCCGAGGAAATGTTCACGGCGCAGCAACAGGTTTACCTCACTACCCAGAGCCCTGAGCAGACCGGCCAGTTCCACGGCGATATAGCCTCCGCCCACTATCGCCACTCGGCGGGGCTGTTGTTGCCGGGCAAAAAAACCATCAGAAGTGATGCCGTGGTTAGCACCGGGTACATTCGGGATCATCGGCATGCCGCCAGATGCGATGACAATGTGCTCGGCCTGATATTTCTTACCACTGACTTCTACGGTATGGGCATCGACAAAATGGGCCTGACCACTGATGAGGTCAATATCGGAATCTGTGAGCGAGGTTTGATACCATTGATTAAGCTCGGCGATGTAGCTTTCACGGGACTTCACCAGTTCGGTCCAGTCGAATTTATTGACCTTTACATCAAAGCCATAGTCATTGGCGTCTAGCAGGCCATGGGCGATATTCCCGGCGTTCCACATTACTTTTTTGGGTACGCAGCCCACATTAACGCAGGTGCCACCGAGGCGGCTGTGCTCAATGACGGCAGCTTTTTTGCCATACATAGCGGCTCGTTCGGCAGCAGACAGGCCGCCGCTACCACCGCCGATGGCAATTAGATCGTAGTGTTTATCCATAAATGAGTCACTCTTGATGGGCCGGTTCTTAAGGAGGCGGAAATGTATTATGCTTACAGTGTAATTTGGTGAACAGGATTAGGATAGCAAATATGGAAAGTACCTGCGGGAAGATTGAGATTGATTATCATTTTGAGTTCATCAGTGGCAGGACGGAGCTGTTCCAGCTTGCTATAGACACAGTAACGCTTGAGTTGCCCGGAGCGGAGGATGGAGAGACGCTGCCGGAATGGACCCGGCTTTCCCATTGCTGCTGTAGTCACTGCCCGCTGGATGAAGCTGAAGTGTCTCATTGCCCCCTGGCCGTCCAGCTAATTGAGCCTATGTCACGCCTTGGCGATATCGTGTCTTATGAAGAAACTCGGGTCAGGGTCAGTACCTGGGAGCGGACCGTGGTGCAGGCGACTACTGCGGAGGCTGGAATCAGTTCCATGCTGGGATTGATTAGTGCCACCAGTGGCTGTCCCTACACGGCTTTTTTCAAACCCATGGCGCGCTTCCATCTCCCCTTTTCTAGTCAGGAAGAGACGGTTTACCGGGCCACCAGCATGTATTTGCTGGGGCAGTATTTTCAGCAGGGCGAGAGCAAGGAAATGGATCTGAGTTTTTCCGGGCTGGAGGATATCTACGGCAATATAGCCAAGGTAAACGCCGGGATGGCTGAGCGGTTGCGGGGGGTTGGTGAGGACGGCGGCACACTTAACGCCATTATCGTACTGGATATGTTTGCCAAGGTATTTTCCGTTGCCATCAAGGATGTACTGGAACGATTGCGCTATTTATATCGGGCCTATCTCTAGCAGGTTGTTGCTTGCCCTGATGGGGACTGTTTATTAATCGTCCCTGTCTTCTTGCATGCTGATGCGGTATTTGCTTTTTTTATCTTTTTTGGCCCGATACATAGCGGTATCTGCCCAGGAAACCAGTGAGTCTGGTTCTTTACCGTGCTGGGGGTAAATGGCGACACCGATACTGGCGCTGATGCGGCAGGTGTGACCGCCTATATGGAAGGGCTTTTCCAAACTGTCGATGAGTTTTTTTGCCACACTGATGGAGTCCTTTTCATCACCCAACTCTGCCAGGATCATGGTGAACTCGTCACCGCCATAGCGGGCGGCTGTATCTTCAGTCCGGACGCAATGTTGTAGGCGCTCAGCGGTATCATGCAGTAGTTGATCTCCGATCTCATGGCCCAGTTTGTCATTAATCGGTTTGAACTTGTCCAGATCCAGAAACAGGACGGCCACCTGGCGGCGTTGACGTTTGGCGGTGGCAACGGCTTGATTGAGACGATCGAAGAACAGCAGGCGATTGGGTAGACCTGTTAGTGGATCGTGGTGAGCCAGATGACGCAGGCGTTTATCGGATTCCCGCAGGGCTGCCTCAATGGCAGTTCTTTCCTGTATTTCCCGATGTAGCCGGGTATTGTGTTCCTGGAGCTGCTGCGCTTGCCTGGTAATCACTTCGGCAGATCGGGTACGGATCAGTTCGTAGAAGAAAGTCAACGCAGTTATGCCAATATAGCTAGCGTTTAATATGGCCAGCGAGGCGATAGAAAAGGGTGTGGCATAGATGTCCATGGCCTGCAGAGCCATCAGTATCAACAGGATGGAAAACATTGCCAGAATCCAGAAGGGGCCTTTGTCTTTACCCTTTAACAAGAACACCAGGATAGGGAATACACCGATCCAGTAGGGGCCTGAATTGTTAATACCACCATGGATAATAATTGCCGTGAGTAGCACTATCATCCCGGTAAGTATAATGCTCCCTGTAAGTTCAATATTATTGGTGCGATGCAGAAAATACGTAGAGAAAATATTGACTATTACTAATGCGGCCTGGATAAAACCTAACCACCTCGCACCTTGCCAAAAGTGAATGATGGCAAATACAATCAGAAAGACCGTTGATATCAATAGAAAGGTAGAGGTGAACAACAACGGATATATTTTGGGGTCAGAAAAATTCCTGCTTTCCCCCAGTGTCATGAAATGGGTCAGTCGTTTTAATGTTAAGAAAATGGCCATATAAGTTAAGTTTAGCCTAGTATTCCGATCCCAGTGGAGGTTGAAGCAGTCGTTCAGTTTGCTCCCTCAGGGTAAGAATATGCTCCTCCCAGTAACGTACGGTATTGAACCAGGGGAAATTATGCGGGAAGGCCGGGTCGTCCCAGCGTCGGGCCAACCAGTGGGCGTAGTGGATAATGCGTAAGGTACGCAGGGACTCGATGAGCTGTAGTTCTCTAAAGTCAAAGTCATAAAACTCATTATAGCCTTCTATTAAGTCAGAAAATTGTTCGTTCATTTGCGCACGGTCACCGGAGAGTAACATCCACAGGTCCTGTATCGCTGGTCCCATGACGCAGTCATCCAGATCAACGAAGTGGGCGCCGCTTTCTCTCCAAAGGATATTGCCGGGGTGACAGTCGCCATGCAGACGAATGTGTTTAACTTTTCCTGCCTGCTCAAAGCGTTCGTTGATTTGTTCAAGCAGTTGTTGGCTCAGATCACTGTATTGCTGTTTATACTCCGTGGGGAGAAACTCATGTTCCAGCAAATATTGGCGGGGCTGAGTGCCGAGCTGTTCAATGCTAATAGTCGTACGGTGCTGGAAGTGGGCGCATTCACCTACTGCATGAATTCTACCCAGGAAACGGCCAAGGCGCAGTCGTACTTCCGGGTCTTCCAGTTCTGGCCAGTGTCCGCCACGTCTGGGAAACAGGGCAAAACGAAAGCCCTTGTAGTGGTGCAATGTTTCTCCCAGCTCATTGACCAGGGGGGCCACTACTGGAATTTCGTGGGTCACCAGTTCCTGGGCAAAGTGGTGTTCTTCTAAAATAGCTTCATCTTTCCAGCGGCCAGGGCGATAGAATTTTGCAATCAGTGGTTCCGCATCTTCTATGCCGATCTGGTAGACCCGGTTTTCGTAACTGTTGAGACTGAGCAGGCGGCCATCGGTAATGGCGCCCGTTTTTTCTACGGCATCGAGCACCGCATCAGGAGTGAGCGCCTCGTAGGGATGTGAAATTTCCAGTTGTGACATGTGTTTGATTTTTTTGTTGTTTCAGACATGCTAGATTGTTGATCACTATACCATTTTTGAAATGAGACAATTTGAGATATTTAAATATGCAAAACCCGCTGCTTCAAATGAATGCATTACCGCCGTTTGCCGATATACGTCCTGAACATGTTGAGTTGGCTATAGATACGGTACTGGCTGAAAATCGCACCCAAATAGCCGCGTTACTGGACAGGGAGGATGCCACTTATTGCTGGGACAATCTGGTGGCTCCTGTTGAGGCTCTGGAGGATCGGCTCAATCGTTGCTGGTCGCCGGTGAGCCATCTGAATGCCGTGCTGAACTCGGACGAGTTACGGCAGGCTTACAATGCCTGTCTGCCAAAATTAAGCGCCTATGCCACGGAAATGGGTCAGAACGAAGCACTCTACCAGGCTTACAAAGCCATTGCCGAGGGGGCTGAGTATGCGCGGCTGGATGGTGCACAGAAAAAAGTCATCGATAATGCATTACGTGATTTTCAGCTCTCCGGGATAGGCCTGAGTGATGATAAAAAGGCGAGATTCAAAGAGGTGCAACAGGAACTGTCACGGCTGACCAGTAAATTTGGTGAGAACTTGCTGGATGCCACTCAGGCATGGAAAAAGCACCTGACTGGTAGTGAGTCGCTTAGTGGCTTGCCGGAGTCCAGCCTGACCATGCTTAGGCAAAATGCTGAACGTGAGGAACAGAAGGGGTATCTGCTTAACCTGGAGTTTCCTTGTTATTTTGCGGTGATGACCTATGCCGATGATGCCGAGCTGCGCGCTGAACTTTATGAGGCCTATACCACTCGCGCCTCTGATCGTGGCCCCCATGCCGGCCAGTGGGATAACAGTCAGAATATGGAAGATATTCTCAGCTACCGGCATGAACAGGCACAGTTGTTGGGGTTTGCCCATTATGCAGAGCGTTCTCTGGCTACCAAAATGGCTCAGTCTACGGTTCAGGTGCAGGGTTTCCTGCGGGATCTGGCGGCGCGATCACTTACTCTTGCAAAAAAAGAGCTGGATGAGTTACAGGTCTTTGCCCGTGATGAATATGGAGTAGAGCATCTGCAGGCCTGGGACATCAGTTATTACTCAGAGAAATTGCGGCAAAGTAGTTATGCCATTTCACAACAGGATTTGCGTCCCTATTTCCAGGCCGACCGTGTCATCAATGGTATGTTTGAGGTCGTAAAGCGCCTGTACGGTTTGCAGATAAAAGAAGTGCAGGGTGTGCAGGTCTGGCATGAGGATGTGCGTTTTTTTGAGATCCTTGATAATCAGGGTCAATTGCGCGGTCGCTTCTACCTGGATTTGTATGCTCGCTCTAATAAGCGTGGTGGAGCATGGATGGATGACTGTATCTGTAGCCGTCAGACAGAGGACGAGATTCAGCTTCCCGTGGCTTATCTCAACTGTAATTATACCCAACCACTGGAAAATGCGCCAGGACTTTTAAACCATAACGAAGTGCAGATTCTATTTCATGAGTTTGGCCATGGCCTGCATCATATGTTGACCCAGGTGGATTACGTAGGTGTTTCAGGCATCAATGGCGTGCCCTGGGATGCGGTGGAACTGCCCAGTCAGTTCATGGAAAACTGGTGTTGGCAACGGCAGGCGCTGGATATGTTCACTGGACATTATCAGACAGGGGAGTCTCTACCCGATGAGCTGTTTAACAAAATGATGGCGGCAAAAAACTTTCAGGCAGGGATGCAAATGGTACGGCAGCTTGAGTTTGCCCTGTTCGATTTTCGTATCCATGAGGAATACGATCCTGTTGAGGGGGCACGCATCCAGCAGATTCTGGATGAAGTTCGCGCAGAGGTTGCAGTGATACAACCGCCGGATTACAACCGTTTCCAACACGGTTTTTCACATATCTTTGCCGGGGGTTATGCGGCGGGTTATTACAGTTATAAGTGGGCGGAAGTATTATCCGCTGACGCCTTTTCTCGTTTTGAAGAGGAAGGGGTTTTCAATCAGCAGACCGGTCTGGCCTTTCTGGAGCAGGTGCTGGAGCAAGGTGGAGCGAGAGAACCCATGGAGCTATTTATCGCCTTCCGTGGCCGTGAACCGGAGATTGATGCCCTGCTACGTCACAGTGGTATAGCCGTCGCCTGAACGAGCAGGAGTTAAGTTTATTAACGGCTTTGCCAGTTACGCCAAACCGCCAGCACTCCAATGCCGATGAAGCAGAACAGGGTCCAGGTAGGCATGCTAAGCCCCAGGAAATTCCAGCTAACTTCAGCGCATTCTCCTGAGCCGGTAAAGACTGTTTTCAAGGTCTTGCTGAGAGGAAAAACATCCAGCATATAACCCAGCCCCGGACCGCAGTCGGGCACCTGATCCGGTGGCAAGTGCTGCAACCAGACATGGCGTCCGGCAATGGCACCACCTGTCAGAGCGGCAAAGCCAAGCAAGCCGCTATAGATGCGGGTGGTCAACCGGCTTGGGTTATAGGTGGCCGCGAGTAGAAAAATAATACCCAGTGCAATAAAGGCCACTCGCTGGAAGATGCACAGGGGGCAAGGTTCCAGCTCAAGGTGAAATTGAACGTAATAGGCATAACCCAGCAGCGCGGTACAGATTAAAAAACCGGCCAGGTTGAACCAGCGTTTGGGAGTGTTTAACAGGGAGTTCATGGAAAAACCTTACATTTTAGTTTAAAATGAGTTGTTCAATGTAACAGGTATATTCTCATTCTGGTAGGGATGTTACTGCTACACATTTCTTATGTATTCGCCTGAATTAGAGAGAACCTATGAGCACTGAAACCCCGCACAGTAAATCCTTTTTGTTGTACCTGATGTTGACTGCCGTTTTGTGCGGTGCCTTGATAATGGTTGTGGAGATTCTTGGCTCCCGAGTGGTAGGGCCATTCTTTGGTGTGGGTCTTTTTGTGTGGACCTCATTGATCGCGGTTACCTTGTTGGCACTGGCGTTAGGTTACTGGGTCGGTGGTCACTGGGCTGATGACAATGATGATCCAGCCCGTCTGTACGGTATTATTCTAATTAGTGGATTGTTGGTGTTGGTGATACCTTTTATTAAGGCGCCGATATTGACACTATGTATGCCTCTGGGGCTGCGTACGGGGGCCTTTGTCAGCACACTACTGTTGTTCGGGCCATCGTTATTTCTTTTGGGCTGTGTTTCTCCCTACCTGGTTAAAATCGCCACCCAGGAGTTCCGTTTGCTTGGTAGAACGGTTGGCAGACTTTACGCCCTGTCCACTTTTGGCAGTGTGGCAGGTACAACCCTCGCAGGTTTTTTCCTTATTGCCTATCTGGGTGTGAACACTATTTTCCAGATGACCGGTGGTCTATTAATCCTTATTGCCCTTGGCTATTTTGTGGGTTTCAAACGCAAATGGGTATTTCTGTCTTTTTTGTTATTGCCGATGTTTGCCTTGCAAACGCATACACCGGTTAACAAGGTGATGGACAATGGCACCCGGGTGAGTGAAATACTGAGTACAGAAAGTTTTTACGGTAGCATCAAAGTAGTGGATTACACATATGGCAAACAACACATACGGGATTTAATGATTGATGGAATGCGCCAGGGCGGCGTCGATATGCAAACAGGTCTGCCAATATATGATTACGCTTATTTAATGGAGTTTTTGCCCTACGCTATGAATAGTACGGGTAAGGATGCGCTGGTGGTCGGCCTGGGTGCTGGAATGATTCCTCTTTGGTATGAACGACAAGGTATTAAAACTGATGTAGTAGAGATCGACCCGGTTATAGCTGAAGTGACTAAAAATTATTTTGATTTTTCTATTTCTGGAAAGGTGAATATCTCCGATGCCCGTTATTATTTTCTCAGCACCGAAAAGAAATATGATTATATCGTGCTGGATGTTTTTAATGGTGATTTAACACCTGGGCATTTAATCAGCCTGGAAGCATTTGAACTGGCTAAGCGAGTGATGAATGAGGGGGGGGTTTTTAGTCTTAACCTGATTGCTAATATTGGGAATGAGGCATATATGACTGCTTCGGTGGTCAAAACCCTGGAACAGGTATTTGATAATGTTGATTTATACGGTACTGCCTCATTGCGAGAGGGTGGCAATAGCAATGCCGGTAATCTGATTTTATTAGCTTATGATGGCGAACAAAGAAATGCGGATATAAGCACTCTCAGTCATTTAGACATATATCCCGGTGTCAGGTCTGATGTGGAGTCGTCTCTGACTCATCAAGTTGAGTTGCCAAGACAAAGGGCCATAGTATTGACTGATGACTATAATCCTATGGATTTCTTTGACTCTGGCGCCAGGGAAGAAGTACGCCTTTCTATCCTGAGAAACTCTGAGCCAGACCTACTGTTCAATTGAACATGTTGAATCTTTAAAGTACCAAATAAGAAAGCGCGTTTTCTAGCGGGCTTTCTTATTGGTAGACAGGAATTTAGTTTAATTGAAAAATGACGCAGGCTGTCTGCAAGACTTTGGGGCCATCTTCAATATCAAAGTTTACAGCCAGTCCTTCTTCGAGAGTTTGAAGCCTTCAGTTTGGATAGATAGAAGGATAGGCATAATTTTTTGGTGGCTTTATGATTGCACAGTGGATATCTGTTTAGTATTCCACAGGGAGCTTATTACCGCGCCAGGATGACATGTCACCACTAAGGTGGCGTATCTTGCCGAATCCGGCTTTCATCAGAATGTCTCCAGCGATCCCGGCCCGAACCCCGCGTTCACAATAGACTACCACTTCCTTGTCTTTGCTGATCTGAACCTCATTGACGCGGGAGGCGAGGGCAGTATGGGGGATGTTGATAGCTCCAGGTACGTGACCAGAGCGGTATTCACCAGCGCTGCGTACATCCAGAATCAGAGGGGCATTACTGGCCTTGATGCGTTCCAGCAAGGCCGACTGACTAATGTCGCCGTTATTTGTCGATACATCGTTGCAGGCGGCAATAAACAGTGTACAAATCAGTGCCAAAATGGCGGTAATCAAATGTTGGTTTGGGAGCGTGGTCTTAGTCATGGCTTTCTCTATCGGGAATGATGCGAATGGAACCTGTAAATTTTTGAGCTTTATTGTGGTGATGTTTGTGCATAATATCAAGCAAGATAAAGGGCACCACTAGTGGTCCGGTAATGAATCCCATAGATGTCCAGAAAAGACGTCCAATACCGTGTCGTTGGGCAAGGTAATAGGAACTGACACCAAACAATAGAGAATTTATCAGAATGATTTCCAGCATAAGAATTATCCTTTAAGGTATTAATCTTATATTCCCTTGTGGAAGCGGGCTTCTTTTCGCTTTGATGGTAAGCATTATGTTTGTATTTTCGACTACACTGCAAGCATCAGATCTCAATTTTGTGACCAGGTGCCTACCCCTTAATACCAATTAGCGGGCACTTCCTGTGGGGAGGTATATCTGTCTCTATCCAGAGTCACACCCTTATAATGCATCTATTAAATTAAAGTGTAATATCCCGCAAGGCATGCAATGTGATGAATCCTTATGATAAGTTGTTTATCATGAGCCGATACATAGAAGAGCAGAGATGACGTCACAATCACAGAACACACCTTTTCGCCAAAACCTGCCTTTACAGACGATGGTGGTGTGGTTACTTGTTTTTTGGTTAATTACAGCGATAAACCCCCTTAATCGCTTCGACTGGTTGCTGGAAAATCTGTTGGTCTTCAGCTTTAGCATTTTGCTGTTGGCCAGCTATCGCCGCTTCAGGTTCTCCAATACCGCCTACACCCTGCTTACAATATTCATGACCCTGCACCTCATCGGTGCTCACTACACTTATGCAGAAACTCCCTTCGGCTTCTGGTTACAGCAGGGGCTGGATCTACAGCGCAATCATTACGACCGCATTGTACACTTCGCTTATGGTCTGCTACTGGCCTACCCCTATTACGAACTGCTAACAAGGAGCATCACCCGCATTCAGGTAGTCTGGGCGTGTTTTATCACCATAAATCTTATGCTGGCCTTTAGTGGTTTGTATGAAGTGATCGAAGCTATCGTGGCGATGATCGTTAGTCCCGAACTGGGCGATGCCTACCTGGGCACTCAGGGGGATGTGTGGGATGCGCAATGGGATATGGGGTTGGCCTTTTCCGGTGCGGCGTTGGCTATGTCGGTGACCTGGTGGCGGCAACGGGATCGCGTAGAACTTCCTTTGTAGGGCGGTGCATTCTTCAAGGGTATGACCCCTCCCCGTATATCACTTCGTTCCATACGGGCTACGTTTGTGGCAATCAATGCTCGGGCATACTATCCGCTCGCATTACCTGAATAATCGTCTTGGGCGTATTTTCTTTTCCGGTGGATGTACCATCCATAGATGGGGATATTGATGGCTAGTATGCCCAGGCCGAGCATGGTCTGTATTTCTGTGGTCAATCCTGTGGGATAGATGATAGGTATGATGTAGTGTTCGATAAAACTACCGGTGTAACCGGCATTACCCACCTGTTCCCGTAACCAGTTTTCAAGCGGGGTGAGGGGACAGGTCCAGTGATTTATTTCGATGAACACCGCCCAGGTGAGTATGGGTATATGTAACCAGATTAATTTATTCCAGCGCAGCATCAGTAGTCCACCCAGTACTGAAAATAGTATGAAAAATAGGTGCGACAGGACAACGGCTTTGGCAAGTAAATCATATAACATATTTAGTAAGACCTTGATTGTTATTTTATAATCATCTTATGCACCATGGTTCGACTGATGGGGGCGATAATAAGTGTAACCGGAAAGCCGGTAATAACTCCGGTAATAAATGCCTTTACCCAGATTGCTATAAAGTTTTCTGTCAGCCCTACATTAACGTAGGTGATGATGATGGACATAAAGAACCCCATTAGAATCGCCATAATGGCGCTAAACAGGATATTTTCATATTTCTTGTCTAGTTTCATAACGCATTATTCCTGGTCAGTAATTTGGCAGTGTTTATGCCATAAAAAGTCCTGCACTTATAAGTACAGGGGTAGCAATGTTTATCAATACGTTTAATCCCATTAAAGGAATGAGTTTTTGGATATTCCCATGGTAGCGATACAGGCCTATTACCAGGGGGATGCTAGCTAATAATGTTAGTAGACCTGCCAGAGCATTATCTGGTAGATAATGAGTGCTAACGGCAATTATCAGGCAAAGGTAGGACATTAGTTGAAGAGCCTGGAATACATGGGTGCTATTGTGTAAGCCTAGGGTAATGGGAAGAGTACGTCGACCTGCCTGCTTATCCGGGGTTAAATCGGGGAACTGGTTTAACAGCAACAGATTATTCACCATAAAAAAGGGAACCAGTGAAACGGCAAAGGCACTGCCGCTATATGCACCGGTCAGTACGAAGTGAGTACCCATAACCATTACGGGTCCAAAGGCCAGTCCGGGGGCTATCAGGCAGAGCAGTGGGCGCTTATTTATCCATGGGGTGTAGCTGCAGATAATGAGTAGGCCGAGCAGGCCAATGGGTAACAAACCGATACTACTGGCAAACACCAGGTAGCTGCCGATGGCGGCACTGATCAAAAGGCAGCCGGTGGCGATAACAAGGGTCATTGAGACCATATCGGGATTGCCGGGCAGGGTGCCGCTGCCACCGCTAAAGGGGGTTCGTGAAGTGTTTAGATCCAGGCCGGATTTAAAATCGAAATATTCATTAAAGGCATTAACGCTCATGTGGGCTGTGAGTGCACCAATGAGTACCAGGGTGAAGTGAATGGTGTCTATTTCATTACCAGACCAGTGAGCCGTGGCCAGGCCCAGGGATATACAGGCGGGCGTTAAGATGAGAAAGGGTAGACGAATAACCCCAAAAAAATTCGTTACTCTATTTTCGGGCATGTAATAAAACCTTTTATTAATCATGGTTAGAGTAACAGGGCCGATGAGCTTTATGAACCCATTGTATTTAAAAAGGCAGTCGCTTCTATCAAGCAATGTTCACTGAATACCTTGATATGATTTCGTTGTAGCAAGGCTGCAGTAACACCTGATCCTGTACGCTTGATACTGGTAAAGCTACCATCATAGATGTAGTTACTGCCGCAGGAGGGGCTGCCTTCTTTCAATATGGCAAGTTTGATTTTGTGTGTTCGGGCCAGAGTCAGGGTCTGTTCTGCACCAGAGATGAACTGCTGACTTAGATCATTGTGATCAGCAGTCATAATATTGGCGGTTTTGTCCAGAACCATAGCACCAGTGCCATGTCTAATCTCTGCCGGTGCTCGGGGGATGGGCAAACCTCCAGCGACTTCTGGGCAGAGTAGCACAAGCCGACCTTGCTGTTGCCATTGCTCAATAATAGGCGAGTGCGTATGGCAATCTCCACCATCATAGCGGACTTTTTCACCAATAAGGCAGGCGCTGATAAGGATCTTGTGCATAATGATAGAGTTTACGTTAAATGTGGAATAATTTGGGTAGCTTAGCTACACTCAGGAGTGATTATATGCCCAATGGCCTCGTTGAAACTCTTTAGAAATAAATGATATGTCTGATAAAAGCAAAAGAAATACAAAACAAATTAAGGAAATGATCGAAAAGTTTGTGACCGAACGAACCGAGATGCTTTCCCTGTATATGCACACTGCGGGAATAAAGCTTTATGAGGGGGATCATGAGGGTGATAATACAGAAAAAGTATTGCAGGAGTTCTGCCAGGTAGTGCTGGACTATGTGGCGGCAGGTCATTTCATTCTTTATGACCGCATTATCAATGGTACAGAAAGACGTAAGAATATCGCTGATTTAGCCAGGAATTTGTACCCTCGGATTGCGGAGAGTACACGGTTAGTTCTAAATTTTAATGATAAATATAACTGTGAAGACCACTGTCAGATTGACGATAGTTTTCGGGAAGATTTATCTAGCCTGGGAGAGGCACTTACCGGGCGCATCGAACTGGAAGATCAGTTGTTGCATGAATTGTTAAGCTAGCGTGTTCGCCAAACCTTGACTCTTGATTTTGGCGAACACTTCTCGAGTAGAAATATTTACTCCGATGACGGTTTTGACGAGGGCTTGTCGCAGGTTGATATCTTAAAAGGTAAATAGGCAGGGCAGAAACTGATGATGCTGGTCAACAGGAAGATGACGGTAATAATGCCCAGAATAATAGCAAGCGTCCCTGAGATATTACCGGTGAAATAGAGCGCCATAATACCAAGCGCAAGTATTGTTCTGATAATACGATCCAGAGTACCCATATTCTTTTTCATAAAGCCTCCTTATATACTATGGTCAGGTTTACATTTGTTGCTCAGGATTTGGACTGGTAACCTTCACGGAAGAGTGAAAACAGTTTTCGTCGTTTCCCTGAGCCACTATCATTGGCATAACCCTCATACTTCATGCCGACTCTTTCCGCCACCCCCCAGGATAGCGGGTTATCAGGACTGGCATAGCCAATGATATGTTTAATGCTGGTTTGATTGAAGGTGTAATTAATCAGTTCAGTGGTTGCTTCAGTGGCATACCCCTTACCCCAGTATTTTGGTAGTAATGTAAAATAAATTTCTTGAGTATCTGATGTGTTGGTTTTTTTCAGACCGCAAAAACCGATAAATTGGTTGTTCATTTTTTGGGCAATGACAAGGGTGAGATCTGAGCTGTCTTCTGTATATGCGTTAAGCACAGTATCGAATAGTGCACGCGCCCCTTCTTTAGTGGTTTCGAGGGGAGAATAATTCATGTAGCGAGTGGCCTCATTATCACTCATGAACTTATAGTAGTGCTCAAAGTCTTGCTCTATGAAGGGACGCAAAATAAGTCGTTCAGTTTCTAAATGTTGTGAAAATATCATAATCTCACCATTAAATTTTTCTGTCGTAGTGAAATGCGTAGTTCCTATTTTATTTTTGAGTCCTTAACATCCTCAAGTATAGCCTCAATTTTCTCGGATTGTGCATGTAGTAGAATAATCTGTTGTTCGAGCTGGACTTTGTGTGCTTCATCCGCATCCGCGAGTTGGCTCTCAAGTACTTTGATTTCCTGTTGCAGGCGTTGATGCTGCTCTTTGGTAAGTTCAAGTTCTTCAGCCTGGTCAGCCTTATCAAATATAAGGGTTTCAGGTAGTGTTTGGGAGCTATTGACAGGCTTTTTTGGGCGAGTTTTCGTGTCGTCAGGGATCATTGCACTTCCCTCTGGCAGTTGGCGCTGGTTCATAAAGCCGGGAGAGACAATTTCAACTCCATTGGCATGCAAGGTGTCTAGTACGGCCTTGCGCAGGGTGGAGCGGGCTGTCAATAATTGCTTAACTTCTGGGAGGAAGCCTGCTACCCGGTAATTAATGGAAAAGTCACCTAAATTTACAACTTGTACAAAAGGCTCCTGGAGTTCGGCAAGACGAGCAGCATCGATCAGTAAGGGCTCGATGCTAGTGTGGGAAATATCGTAACCCAGAGATAAGGTTGTCGAGACTATGGTTCCTGTTGAGTGTACCACCGTGACCGGGTGGGAAATAAGGTACAGGTTAGGCAGAGTTGTCAGATCCCGATCCTCTGTCTGAATCTCGGTATGGAACAATCCTCGTTCTGTCACTCGGCCAAATTGTTCATCAACCCGTATAAAGTCACCAGGACGGAAGCTTTTGACTGTGCGTAACATAAGCCCTGCCATGGCATTGGCAACCAGGGTGGTGGACGACAGGGCTATCATGGCTGATAACAGTAGTCCCAGCAGGCCAAGAAGTTGGCCACGGGTGCTTTCTTCAACGGGTAAGGTCAGGATAATGAAAACGGCGCCTATGGCCGTGAGCAGTAGCATGCTTAACTGTCCAGGCATACGGCCTTCACTGCCCAATATGTTTTGCTTGCGGAAAAGAAGCCAGTGGGCCGTTAACAAAATAAGGCCAGTGACTAGCACGGCGGCTAGAAAGGGCACTAATTTTTCAAATAAAGAGAAGCTTTGTTGTAGAAATTCCATCGATTTTTCCTGTGCCAATTTCTGCTATGTGGTGTTCCGAATTATATATTCTATAGCATATCTGATTATTCTAGAAATAGAAGGGTTTGATGAAAGGGTATGTTATTTAATGAATAGTAAGTGGTGCTTTACCAGGGTGGTGAATAGGTGCCTGTTATATCTAAATGTTTGTAAGGAAGGCGTTCAGGGGAAGAGTCTATGTTTTCTAACCTGAACTTATTAGTTCGTATGTTTCGGTGACAAATATAATAAATGCAGATAATAGTGTAATGCATAGCAAGTAGGATGGTGAGAGTTCGTCGGCCATAAAGTAAAGTGAGATGGTATCAGTCCCTGTTAGTAAGTGATGAATTAATTCATTGGAGGAATAAAATATGACCAAAAGTGAAAATAGAGTTGCCATGACAGGGTTGATGGCATGTGAACTACTGAGTGTCCTGTTTTTCATGATATATACCGTAAAATAATTATGCCGCCATTTTATTGGCAATAAAGTCCAGGTCATCATGGTTGTCCATAACCGAATCAACGAGGGCCAGTAGCTGCTGTTCGTCAAAACCAAATCTGAAAAGCAATTCCGGGGGTAATTCTGTGGTGTTGGCATCACCAATGCCGTGACGTTTCAGCAGACAGTTGGCGATGTAGATTAAGCTGGCATAGTTGGAATAGTCACTGTTGTGTTCAGGGTCATGATGGTAAGTGACCGCTTCAATTATTTCCTCTGGCATTTTCCAGGATTTCATAAGCCATTGGCCCATTTGGTTATGTCCTGTTCCCAGTATTTCACTTTCAAGATCGCTTATATCTTGATCGGGGAATTTTTCAGCAATATTGTTTAAATACTTGAATTGGGTGGGGAACAGGTGACCGAGTAATAGAAATCCAAAATTATGTATCAGGGCTGCCAGATAGCCCATCCCCGGAGGTGGTCGACGAATGGGTTCAATGGTATTACATAACATTTGTGTCAGACTGGCGCAGTAAATGGCATGATTCCAGAAGGCCTTGAGTCCTAGTGGGCCATCACTTGTCATTCTCAGTGATTTACCCAGGCTGAGTCCAAAAGCGAGATCCATTACGAAATCCAGGCCTAGCACTCTGATGATGGCTTGTTCAACGGATTCAAGTTTGCCTTGATAGGCGTAAAGGGGGGATGAGGCATAGCGAATCAGTTGGGCAGAAAGGCTGGGATCTTTTTCAATGATTTCCGCTAACGTACTAGCTTTAATATAGGGATTGTTACGTCGCTTTAAGAGTTCGGCAGCTATCCAGGGCATAGCGGGTAATTTGTCCACTGACTCAATGGTTTGTTTAAGAACTTCATCTGGAATGCGAAGGTCACTACGGTAGGAAAAAGCTACCTTATCACTGCTGGTAATGTCTCCATGCCAGGAATCTACATGAAGGTCGATGAAGTCTCTACCTAGACTACTACAAAATACCCCAGCCTTTCCTGAAGAGAAGAAAACATCTTTAAGCTGGTAAATGGATTGATCCAGAATAGCGTGAACGCCATAGGCCTGAGAAACAGGAGGCAGGGCTGATGGTTCACAATTTGGGAAGACGTCTTTTAATTCAGCTCCTGTGCAAAGTTTGAATTCTCGTTTAGCCCGTCTGTTGATAGATTCAATGTCCAGCTCAGCATTTGCAGGGTAAATAGCCATCAAATATGCACTACCACATTTAAGCACAGTTCCTTGTATAAGTTTGTTGGGTGCAATGCCCAGGGATATAGCAGTATCAACCATTGATGCGGCTGCTTGTCCACGACGTATCTGATATGGCGTGTGTGACGTGGCAAGATAAGTTGCAACAGTTTTTGGGATATTGAAATTTGACATACCAGGCACCACTCGTTATTTCCTTTGTATAGTCAAAGGATAGGTGAGGCGGGAGCATTTGCCGGGAGCTATATCACGAAGGCGGGGTGAAGCTCATCACAAAAGGAAAGCGGGGCGATATAATCTAGAACAGTGTCACACTTTACAAGTCAGACAGTCGATAAATATTTTCCATTAAATGGTTCAAACCTTTACTTTTAAAGTGTGGTTCTTGACCGATGATATCGGATGATGCCAATTGTGAAATGGAATATTTACCCTGATACAATTCACGTAGCTCATCATGGCTAACAGAAAAAGGTGGGCCATCCATTTGTTGTTGTGAATATTCCAGGGTGACAAGCAGAATATTTATTTCAGAAGGAACGATATGGTAGAGGTGTTCAGCGTATTGTATGCGCATGGCCGGTGGTAAGGCGATGAGCGATGCGCGATCATACACTGCGCTGATACCTGCAAGATCACTGGCCGTCAGATCAAAGAAGTCACCACAAAGTATTTCAATATCTTTACCAGACCAGCATTGGAAGGCAGGGTTTTCTTTTACCTCTGGCTCAATACTATTTTCCCTGAAGAAGGCTTCGACGGCGAGGGGGCTGACTTCGTTCCCCACAACCTGATAACCCTGTTGTTTGAGCCAGAGCATATCAAGGCTTTTACCACACAAGGGCACAAAGACTTTACTCCCCCTGGCAAGATTAAAATTGTTCCAGAAGGATTGCAGATAAGGATTGATTTCATCCTGGTGAAAACCTGTTTGATCCTGCTGCCAGCGGTCGTGCCAAAAGTCTATTTTCATAATTTAATAAAATTCATAGAGTTACATGCATTAACTATAAATAGCATGATATGGATTAGAGGAATTGTAACTACTATACTTAATTACGACATAAGCTGAAAAGTAGTGGAGATATATATGCTTTCTCAGATCCTGTACCAGGCTCAGATTTTTGAGCGCAAGCATGGCAGAGCACCTAATGTCGTTTACCTCAACCCCGACCACCTTGCTTATCTCAAGCAAGAGTACCCAAATCTCTTTAATGACGGTGCACCGATACCTTTCGGTATGCGGATTGTGGTCAAGTCAGCAGAGGCCCTCACACATCCTCATGTCGCACGTGTGTTGATTCAGCCAGTGAAAACCCCTGTAAAATCTATTCACGCAGCCGCCAAGGTTAGCATGAGGCAGGTGGCGGTCTGGCAGAAAGCCAGGAGGCATGGCTGCATCTAGCTTCGAGGTATGGGGTTAATAGTAACCGTCGCGTTTAGATGCGGGGCCTGGTTATACCTTCTTTTGAGTTGCTTCATCAAGCAGCTCTATCCAGTGTTTTACCGGAATTTTTGACTCGCTTTCGAGATGAAGTTGGCAGCCGGTATTTGCGGTCACAATAAGTTCCGGTTCGCCACTTCCCAGTGTTTCAAGTTTTTTCTCCAGTAGCTGTTGGGAAAGTTCTTTTTGTAAAATGGAATAGGTGCCCGCTGAGCCGCAACATAAATGGGGATCCGCTACCGCGGTGAGTTCAAATCCCAGTTGCTGCAAGATAGTATCAATCACGCCATTGAGTTGTTGTGCATGTTGCAGGGTACAGGGTGTCTGAATGGCAATCTTTTTTCTATTACCGGAAATATTAAGTGAGGATAAATCTTCTTCCAGCAGGATCTCAGTGAGGTCTTTACAGAGTTCAGTGATCCGTTGTGCCTTTTCGGCATAGTCTGGATCGTCCTTAAGCACGTCGCCGTACTCTTTTACCATGGCACCACAGCCACTGGCGCTAATAACAATGGCTTCACACGGTGACTCACTGTCTGCTTTAATATAAGGCCACCAGGCATCGATGTTGCGACGCATAAAATCCAGCCCCTCTTTATGGGCGTTCATGTGATAACTGACGGCGCCACAGCAACCCGCCTCGGCTGCACTGAGTAGATTAATTCCAAGCTGATTGAGAAGTCGACAGGCCGCAGCATTCGTATTGGGGGTGGCAACCGATTGCACACATCCCTCAAGCACCAGCATGGAACGTGGGTGACGGGTGACAGGCCGGGTGTTAGTAGTCTGTTGTGCCGGGATCTTCTTTTTGATCTTCCCCGGTAACAGGGGGCGTAGTAACTTGCCAATAGTTAATAAGGTTTTTACACGGCTTTGAAAGGGCAATATCAGACGAAGTATTTTACGCAGCAACCGATCCCCGAGTGATCGTCCTACCTGCTTATCAACAACCTCACGACCAATGTCCAGCAGTCGTGCATAACGTACACCTGAAGGGCAGGTGGTTTCACATGCGCGACAGGTCAGGCATCTGTCTAAATGCTGCTGGGTTTTTCTTGTAACCTCATTACCTTCCAGGACCTGTTTAATCAGATAAATGCGACCGCGTGGGCCATCCAGTTCATCACCCAGTAATTGATAGGTGGGGCAGGTGGCAGTACAAAAGCCACAGTGTACGCAACTGCGCAAAATTGAATCGGCTTCGTTTCCTTCAGGAGTGTCACGAATAACTTTGGTGAGAGATGTTTGCATTTATTTAAGTCAAACTTGTTAGAGTTCAGGGTAGAGCCTGCCAGGGTTAAATATTCCGACGGGATCAAAGGCCTGCTTGAGATTTTTGTGTAAAGCAAACAGAGAAGCGGGCAGGGCCTGAAAAATATTACCATCACATTTACCATTTCTGTAAAGAGTGGCATGGCCGCTATGTTTAAGAACTTGATTGCGAATAAGTGATGAGTCTAAATCAGATTTGAGCCAGCGCTGTGCACCGCCCCATTCGATAAGTGTTTTTCCTTCTAATGCAAGGGGGGCTTCTCCCTGAGGGACCGCAATGCGCCATAAAGGCTTGGGACCAGAGAAAAAAGCATGCTGTTGCTCTCTCAAACTATGCCAGAATTTTTCTGATGAATTTAATGCTTCTCCACCGATACGACTGCGTGCCGATTTTAATACATTTTCTGACCCGGAGAGTCGCACATAAAGTTGATCGCCATAATAGGCCGTCGCCGAAATGGGAATAGACTTTCCCGCCCAGATATTCATTACTTTAATGGCTTCTTTGTCTGTACGTTGCTGCACCAGAGTGATTTCCTGGAGGGGCTTGGGCAGGACTTTGAGACTGACCTCAAGGATGACGCCCAGTGTGCCAAAGGCCCCATTCATTAAACGAGACACATCGTAACCGGCGACATTTTTCATCACCTCGCCGCCGAAGTGCAGTATTTCACCTCGACCATTAATAATTTTGCAGCCAAGTACAAAATCTCTGGCAGCGCCAGTGTAAGGGCGGCGCGGACCTGACAGGCCACAGGCAATGGTGCCGCCGAGGGTCGCACTATTACCAAAGTGAGGTGGTTCAAAACCCAGCATTTGTTGCTCTGCATCAAGGGCCGCCTCAATTTCAGAAAGTGGCGTGCCGGCCCGTGCAGTAATGACCAATTCTGTCGGTTCGTAATTAATGATGCCGCGATTGTCCGAGACCATTAGGGGTTGGCCTTGTGGTGTACAGCCTAAAAAAGACTTGCTGTCTCCACCGATGATATTCAGTGGGCTCTTGTCTACAACCGCTTTTTGAACGGCTTCTTGCAAGCGGAGGCTTATATCATTATCCATTAGTTTAAAAGCGTTCCAGTTCGGGAAATTTAAGTTCACCATGGTGGACATGCATCGCGCCAAACTCAGCGCAGCAGTGTAAGGTTGGCACTGCTTTGCCTGGATTGAGAAGTTCATCGGGATCAAAGGCATGTTTAACTGCGTGGAATTGTTGTAATTCCAGTGGCTTAAATTGCACACACATCTGGTTGAGTTTTTCCATACCGACACCATGCTCGCCGGTGATGGTGCCACCCACTTCAACACATAGCTCTAGTATCTTGCCGCCAAATTCTTCTGTCTTTTCAAGCTCGCCGGGTTTGTTGGCATCATATAAAATGAGCGGATGAAGGTTACCATCACCCGCATGAAAAACATTGGCGACGGGTAATTCATAATGTCGGGAAAGAACCCCGATCTCATGCAACACCGTTGGCAGTTGCTTGCGAGGGATGGTGCCATCCATGCAGTAATAGTCTGGTGAAATACGCCCGACAGCAGGGAAGGCTGATTTACGACCCTTCCAGAATGCGATCCTTTCCTCTTCACTGCTCGCCGTGCGTACTTCGGTGGCACCACACTGCAAGAACAGTTCGCGCACGGCCATAATGTGTTCGGAGACTTCTTCGTTTGTACCATCGATTTCGCAGAGCAGGATGGCCTCAGCATCGGTGGGATAACCGGCATGGACAAAATCTTCGGCCGCCTGGATCGCAAGTTTGTCCATCATCTCCAGGCCGGCGGGAATAATACCAGCGGCAATAATTTCAGCAACGGCACTACCGGCCTTAATCACATCATCAAAGGCTGCCAGAACCACCTGAGCCCTTTCTGGTAAAGGCAACAGGCGTACGGTTACTTCAACAATAATACCTAAACCCAGATTTGACTCAGTGTGACTGACCCAACGTTGACCAATAACGACATTCATTTTAGAGAAGATAATCCGTGGTAATTTGTAGCAGTATTAAAGTTCGCACATTCTAACACCAGAATTAAATGGTTAGTATCTTAAATCATGTTTTTTTGTCTTTGAATTCTTTGTTGGCGACGTTCATCTGCTGCATTGGCGCATGCAGCGAACCGAGTTAAAGCATCTGCATTCAAACTTGCAGTGAAACCTTTGGCTGAACTTTTGGGTCGAGAAGGGCCTGAACTTTTTGGACTAGAGCACATAATTGAACCACCCGCAGATTAATATTGCTTTGCACGCAAAGCGTTCTTTCCACGTAGTAATCCAATCGTTCCTGAACGTACAACTTCAATGATGGTTGTTTCTTCTTTCAGTGCACCAAGGAAGGCTTTCAAGCGAGCAGGCGGGCCTACCATTTGCAATGTATAACATTCGCTACAGACATCAATGATCTG